>NZ_JBDGAB010000020.1:5913-41838 GCF_040910705.1 Blautia sp. RTP21359st1_E11_RTP21359_211015 | reverse complement strand
ATCGTCTGCTCACAAAAAAAGGGATAACGACGGCATGCCAAAAAGACATGCACAGTCGTTATCCCCTTGCGGTCCGTAATCTGTACGTTCTAATATAAATTGTACTGCTGATTATTTCTTTTTCTTGGTTTCCTCATAATGATGGATGTCTGCCAGTACAGCGTTTACATCAAGTCCGTGTACCATACATGCCTCCTCAAGAGACTCACCGATAGAAGACGGACAGCCGATGCAGTGCATTCCTTCCTGCATAAGAATGTATGCGATCTTCTCATCGTATGCAAGCATCTCGCCCATTGTTGTTTCCTTTGTGATTTCCATGATCTATATTCTCCCTTCTGGATCTGTAATCTTACCCGGAATCCCGGTTTCCTGGTTTTTTCCGCAGTTATAATATCATTATAACTGTATCTTCCATAATTGCAAGCCTAAATTTATTCTTTTCATTTTCTGTATTATACCCACTCAGGCAGCAGTTTCCTTTTTTCCCCTGCTCCACTTTTTCATCACATAAATATAATACGGGATCAGAGGGATCAGCGCTGCGATCCATGCGGCAGGATCCGCCAGACATACACCTGCAAAACTTGTTTTTCCTGCAACAAACATAACGATCGCACTTCTTGCCGCCAGTTCAAACACACCGCCCAGCATGGGAACCAAGCCATATCCCAGTCCCTGAAGTCCGTTTCTGTAGAGGAAGATACTTCCAAGGAACGGATATGCCCAGAATACCGTATGAAAATAAGTAACAGAAACATTAATAACATCCGTCTGGGACTTGTCAATAAATAACCAGGTCATGTACTTTCCGAAAAAGAACATTATGATCATAGTGATCACACTCCAGATCAGGACCATGATCTGGGTATATTTCATTCCTGCTTTTACACGGTCCATCTTTCCGGCGCCCCGGTTCTGTCCTACATAGGTTGCCATCGTCGCACCAAAAGCTACAAATACAGTTGCAATGATATTCTGTATTTTTCCCGCAGCGGAAAATCCTGCCATATATACAGAACCGTAAATATTTACCGCACCCTGCACAATAATGGTTCCGATCGCTGTGATGGAAAACTGAAGTCCCATGGGAATACCAAGGGCCAGCAGATAACGGAAGCTGGTAAAAGAAACTTCAAAGTTTTCTTTCTTCAGATGCAGGATCGGGAACTTTTTGATAATATAGATCAGGCAGCAGACTGCGGAAATTGCCTGCGCGATAACCGTAGCATAGGCACAGCCTTCCACTCCCATCCCGATTTTTACAATAAACAGAATATCCAGGAACACATTGATCACTGCCGAAATGATCAGAAAATACAGCGGAGATTTTGAATCTCCAAGTGCACGGAGAAACGCTGCCAGTGAATTATATGCCGCTGTTACAATCAGGCCTGCATAAATAATTCCCATATATCCCTTCACAGATCCCATCAGATCCTCCGGTGAATTCATCAGCCGCAGAATCGGTTCATTCAAAGCCTCAAAGCCAATGGTCATCACAATGGCAAAGGCTGCTGCCAGATAAATGGACATAGCTACGTAATGACGCATCTTATCATATTGCTTCGCCCCGAACCACTGGGATACCAGAATGGCAAAGCCACTGCTCAGTCCGTTAAGCCATCCGGTAACAAAAAACATCAGTGAACCGGTGCTTCCGATTGCAGCCAGCGCATCTACTCCCAGGAACTGCCCCGCAACAATGGAATCCGCAATGTTATAAAACTGCTGAAAAATATTTCCGAGACACATGGGAATCATAAAGCGGATGATCAGGCTCACCGGATTTCCCACGGTCATATCATTGGTCTTGTCCTTTGTCAATTTCAGTCCAACTCCTTTTCCACAAATATAACTATCTTTTATTTTTTAAAAACAATCAATTTACTGATCACATAATTCAATACGATCACAACCACCTGAGCAACAAGTTTCACTGCCATGCTGTTAAATCCAAGCCAGGTGATAAATACCGCAAGGATTGCTTCCTCCACAATCAGAGTAAAGAGCCGTCCTCCGAAAAACGAAGCCATCTGCTTTAAAAATCCGGCGGCGGAATCCACCTGCCCGTCGAATACCCATGTCCTGTTTGTAAAATACTGGAACAGTACGCAGACCACCCAGCAGATCACATTGGCAATCAGCGCATTCATGCCCAGGCCCTTATCCAGCCATGCATACAATGCAATGTTCAGAAAAAATGTGAGCCCTCCAAAGAACAGATACATCAGAACTTCCTTATGTTTCTTATAAAAAGGTTCAAATATATTCAGCACCGGAAGATGCATCAGTTTATCAAAAATGTCCTTCTTTTCCTCCACATCCATACCCTTTCTCCTATTCAGTTTAAGCCGTAGCTTTATCATATGTAAACTTATATAACATAGCAAAAAAAATCCCGAATGTCAACGCATTCCAGGATTTTTCTGTTTCTGTATTTGTATCAGAACTGCTCTTTCACTCTTCACTCAGGCCTTCACAGCCCAGCGCATCTTCGTGGATCTGGCGCGCCCATTCTGTGCACATTCCTGTGCGGAAGGACGGATCACATCTTTTGAATAGTCGGAATAGATGCCGTCTTTATAGCCCTGCTTTAAGGCTTTCTTTACCAGCTTGTCCTCTCCGGAATGGAAGGTAAGGATTGCTACACGGCCGCCTGGCTTCAGCGCTCCGGGAAGTTTTTCCATAAAATCATAGAGGACCTCGAATTCCCGGTTCACATCAATACGCAGTGCCTGGAAAACTCTCTGGCATGTTTTTTTCACCGTGTCTTTCCTCTCTTTTTCAGGAAGGAAAGACAATGTCTTCTCAATGACTTCACGAAGCTTCGTAGTGGTATCTATGTGGTTTCCTCTTCGGATCTCATCTGTGATGGCCTTCGCGATCTCCTCACAGTACGGCTCATCGGAATTCTCATCCAGCATTCCGGCAAGCTCTTCTCTTGAAATGGTATCCAGACGCTGTGCTGCGCTGATCCCGGTTTCCTGGTTCAGCCTTAAATCCAGAGGACCATCCACCTTAAAGGAAAACCCTCTCTTGGGATTGTCGATCTGCATAGAAGACACCCCAAGATCCGCAAGGATAAAATCAAAGCCTCCAACTTCCTCTGCGATCTCATCAATGGTGCAGAAATTCTGGAGTTTAATTGTCAGGATATCTTCTCCGAATCCCTGCTCTGCCAGACGTTTTCTTGTCTTGGCAGATTCTTCCGGGTCCACATCCGTGGCGTACATGTGTCCCTGACCTCTCAGACATTCCAGCATGGCCTTTGTATGCCCACCGTAACCAAGTGTAGCATCAAATCCAACCTGTCCCGGCCTAATCTCCAAAAAATCAATGATCTCTTTTACCATAATGGAAATATGCATTCCAGCCGGTGTGTTTCCCTTGCTGATCACATGTTCAATGGTATCCTTATACTTTTCAGGCTGAAGCTCTTTATATTTCTCCTCGAATTTCTTCGGATATTTTCCTTTATATCGTACACGTCTCTTATGAGGTGTCTGTGATTCCTGATTCATAAAATTCTCCTTATCCTCCGGCTTTATCTGCCCTGTTTCTTTCATGATACCATGAATCCTATTTTTCGTAAACCGTCGGAATACTTCAAAAAATATCATAAAGAAAAAAAAGCCTCTGACAATCTGTATTTCTACAGACTGCCAGAAGCTTTATATATGCTCAGACTGAAACTTCAGCCTGAAATGTATTCTTACTTATGCGTTCTTCTTAGCGATTGCTGCCTGTGCTGCTGCAAGACGAGCAATCGGTACACGGAACGGTGAGCAGGATACATAGTCAAGTCCGATCTCGTTGCAGAACTCTACGGAAGACGGATCTCCACCGTGCTCACCGCAGATACCTACGTGAAGTTTCGGGTTAACCGGTTTTCCAAGCTCGATAGCCATCTTCATAAGTTTGCCGACACCTGTCTGGTCAAGCTTAGCAAATGGATCGTTCTCGAAGATCTTAGCATCATAGTATGCGTTAAGGAACTTACCAGCATCATCACGGGAGAATCCGTATGTCATCTGTGTAAGGTCGTTTGTACCGAAGCAGAAGAAGTCAGCCTCTTTAGCGATATCATCAGCTGTAAGAGCTGCTCTCGGGATCTCGATCATAGTACCAACCTCGTACTCAAGGTCAGAACCTGCTGCTTTGATCTCAGCATCTGCTGTCTCTACAACGAATTTCTTAACATATTTAAGCTCTTTGATGTCACCAACAAGCGGAATCATGATCTCCGGTTTGATGTTCCAATCCGGATGATTCTTCTTAACGTTGATAGCTGCGCGGATAACAGCGCTTGTCTGCATCTTAGCAATCTCTGGATAAGTAACAGCAAGACGGCATCCACGATGTCCCATCATCGGGTTGAACTCGTGAAGGGAAGCGATGATTGTCTTGATCTGCTCTACAGTCTTGCCCTGAGCATCAGCCAGTTTCTTGATGTCCTCTTCCTCTGTAGGAACGAACTCATGAAGTGGCGGATCAAGGAAACGAATTGTTACAGGATTTCCTTCAAGTGCCTCATAGAGTTTCTCGAAGTCTCCCTGCTGCTCCGGAAGGATCTTAGCAAGTGCTGCTTCTCTCTCCTCTACTGTCTCAGAGCAGATCATCTCACGGAATGCATCGATTCTGTTGCCCTCAAAGAACATATGCTCTGTACGGCAAAGACCGATTCCCTCTGCACCAAGCTCACGAGCTTTCTTAGCATCAGCAGGAGTATCAGCGTTTGTACGAACTTTCATTGTTCTGTACTTGTCAGCCCATCCCATGATACGTCCGAACTCACCAGCGATCTTAGCATCTACAGTCGGGATAAGTCCGTCATAGATGTTACCTGTTGTACCATCAATGGAGATTGCATCTCCTTCATGGAACTCTTTACCAGCAAGTGTGAATTTCTTGTTCTCCTCATCCATAGCGATATCTCCGCATCCGGATACACAGCAGGATCCCATACCACGAGCAACTACAGCTGCGTGAGATGTCATACCACCACGAACTGTCAGGATACCCTGAGCAGCTTTCATACCTGTGATATCCTCTGGGGATGTCTCAAGACGAACAAGAACAACTTTCTCTCCTCTTGCAGCCCACTCAACAGCGTCCTCTGCAGAGAATACGATCTTACCGCAAGCAGCTCCTGGAGAAGCACCAAGACCTTTACCCATCGGTGTAGCAGCTTTAAGAGCAGCTGCATCGAACTGCGGATGAAGAAGTGTATCAAGGTTACGAGGATCGATCATTGCAACAGCCTCTTCCTCAGTTCTCATTCCCTCATCAACGAGGTCACAAGCGATCTTAAGAGCAGCCTGTGCAGTTCTCTTACCATTACGTGTCTGAAGCATATACAGTTTACCATGCTCTACAGTAAACTCCATATCCTGCATGTCTCTGTAATGTTTCTCAAGAGTCTCGCAAACCTGTTTGAACTGTACGAATGCTTCCGGGAACTTCTGCTCCATCTCGGAGATGTGCATAGGTGTACGAACACCAGCAACTACGTCCTCGCCCTGTGCATTGGTAAGGAACTCACCGAACAGACCGTTAGCACCTGTAGCAGGGTCACGTGTGAAGGCAACACCTGTACCACAGTCATCACCCATGTTACCGAATGCCATCATCTGTACGTTGACAGCTGTACCCCAAGAATATGGGATATCGTTGTCACGACGATATACGTTCGCACGTGGGTTGTCCCAGGAACGGAATACGGCTTTGATCGCACCAACCAGCTGCTCCTTCGGATCAGTTGGGAAATCAGAACCGATTTTAGATTTATACTCAGCTTTGAACTGGTCAGCAAGCTCATGCAGGTCAGCAGCTGTAAGCTCAACGTCCTGCTTAACACCTCTCTTAGCTTTCATCTCATCGATGAGCTCCTCGAAGTATTTCTTACCAACTTCCATAACTACGTCAGAGTACATCTGGATGAATCTTCTGTAGCAGTCCCAAGCCCAACGCTCATTGCCGGATTTCTCAGCAAGAGTGTTAACAACTTCTTCATTTAAACCAAGGTTGAGGATTGTGTCCATCATACCTGGCATAGATGCTCTCGCACCAGAACGAACGGATACAAGCAGAGGATTTTCTTTGTCACCGAATTTCTTACCGGTAACTCCTTCCATCTTGGTAATTGCTTCCATGATCTGAGCCATGATCTCATCGTTGATGGATCTGCCATCCTCATAGTACTGTGTGCAGGCCTCTGTTGTGATTGTGAAGCCCTGCGGTACAGGAAGACCGAGGTTTGTCATCTCAGCAAGGTTGGCACCTTTGCCGCCCAGAAGATTTCTCATAGTAGCATTACCTTCTGTAAACATGTAAACCCATTTTGCCATTTTACATTTTCCTCCTAATTATTGTTCTTTAAAACATAAAAAATGTATGTTTTCTACGCACATAATTATTTTATAGATTTATCCTTCATTAGTCAAGGTTATTCTTCCAAAAAACAGCAATTTCTCTTGTGAAATATGACAGATTTTCCAGTTATATTTTTCACAGATTGTATTTTTCTCGTTATCATCTGAAAAATGTGCTAAAATAGAAAAAAACATGCAGCAATTCCGAGGTAATATTACCCGAATGCTGTCATACAGGAGGTTTATCATGACACGAACGATTGAAAATAGCTTTCTTAAGATTTCCGTTTCCGATCACGGTGCTGAACTCACCGGCATCTATGACAAGACTAATGACAGGGAGATCCTCTGGCAGGCAGATCCGGCTTACTGGAAACGCCATGCGCCTGTACTTTTTCCCAACGTGGGACGTAACTACAAAGATATCTGGCGTCTGAACGGAAAGGAATATCCTTCCAGCCAGCACGGCTTTGCAAGGGACAGCGATTTTATCTGCACGGATATCACCGATACTTCCCTTTCCTTTGTCCTTAAGTCCTCTGAAGAAACCCTGAATGTTTATCCGTTTGCTTTCGCTCTGAAGATCACCTACACTCTGAAGAAGCACGACCTGGAAGTATGCTGGGAAGTAGTTAATAATGATTCTGAAACTATGTATTTTACCATCGGCGGCCATCCGGCATTCCGTGTTCCGGTACGTGAAGGCGAATCCCAGAGTGATTACCGTCTTGCTTTTGAAGGCCTGGACACTCTTACCTATCTCCTTATCGATACGTCTGTAGGAACAGTCCTTGCTGACGAGCCACATACACTTTCCCTTGAAAACGGAACCTGTTCCATTGCTCCTCATATGTTTGATAAAGACGCTCTTGTTTTTGATAACGGCCAGATCCAAAAGGCCGGTATCCTCTTCCCGGACGGAACTCCATATCTGACACTTACCAGTGAGGGCTTCCCGAATTTCGGTATCTGGTCCGTACCCGGTGCTCCCTTCGTATGCCTGGAGCCGTGGATGGGACGCTGTGATGACTGTGGTTTTGAAAAGCCTCTTTCCGAAAAAGCAAATATCAATGTGCTGAAACCGGATGAGGAATTTATCAAGAGCTATCAGATCACCGTACACTGAGCTATGATAAAAAAGATCCGCCATACATCGGCTTTTTCAGCTGTCTGTATGACGGATCCTTTTATTTATCTTACTGTCTCAATACGCTCTTATTCTCTCACAAAATGATACTGATAAGCTCTGTACTCCCCAAACTCTGCAGGAAGCGGCATTCCACCATGCATCAGAGCAGCTCCGGAATAGATCCTGCCGGTAGTCTGTTCCTTATAAAGTGCACTCTCATCAAGGCCGCGAAGCTGCACATAATTCACAGTCATGTTTCCATGGATCTCCTCCATGACAACATTGAGCAGAACTTCTTCCTGAGAATTTCCAACGATCTCCCATGCACAGACCTCACTCTTAAACGGATCTGTCAGGCGATAGTACCGTCCGTTCTGGATCAGTGGCGCATATTTACGGAATTCACCGATCTGGCTGCGGACCTCGTCTTTTTCTTCCTCAGTCAACTTCAGAAGATCCAGCTCGTAGCCGAAGGTTCCGGACATGGCAACCACACCTCTGGTATGTAACGGGGTGATCCTTCCTGTCTGATGGTTCGGCACTGCAGACACATGTGCTCCCATGGCCGATACCGGATATCCGAAGGAAGTGCCATACTGGATCCGAAGCCTGTCAATAGCATCAGAGTTGTCGCTGCACCAGATCTGCGGTGTGTAATACAGCATGCCTGCGTCAAATCTTCCACCACCGCCGCTGCAGCCCTCGATCAGAAGATCCGGATAACGGTTCACCATACGGTCCAGAAAATCGTACAATCCCAGGACATAATCATACATTACACGTCCCTGATCCTTGGTCATTACGGAAAATACATCCATCAAGCTTCGATTCATGTCCCATTTAACGTACTCAATATTGGCATTATCCAATACCGCACTGATCTGTCCAAAGATTCCATCTACAACTTCTTTTCTGGAAAAATCAAGTACCAGCTGATTTCTGGATCTCACTGGTTTTCTTCCCGGAATCGTAAGTGCCCAGTCCGGATGCTCACGGTAAAGATCACTGTCCTCAGAGATCATCTCCGGCTCGATCCAGATACCGAATTTCACTCCAAGGTCATTGACTCTTTTTACCAGTCCGCCGAGAGTCTCTCCAAGCTTCTTCTCATTGACATACCAGTCCCCAAGACCACTGTTGTCATCGTCACGTTTTCCAAACCAGCCGTCATCCAGAACCAGCATATCGATACCAAGGCTCCTTGCCTCTTTTGCCAGATTATATAAAGTCTCCCCTGTAAAATCAAAATATGCTGCCTCCCAGCTGTTTACCAGCACCGGACGAACCTCTGTCTTATATTTACCACGGCAGATATGGTGACGGATGCAGCTGTGCAGATTCTGGGAAAGGCGGTTCATTCCCTGATCTGTGTAGCTTAAGATCACCTCAGGTGCATAGAAGGTCTCCCCGGCTTCCAGCGGATACCGGAAGCACTCCTCCTGTACACCAAGGAGCATTCTTGTCTGATTGTACTGATCTTTAAGAACCTCACCCTGGAAATTTCCACTATATACAAAGGACATAGCATAGCAGCCTCCATGATCCTCTGTTGTGTCCTTCTCTGCCAGGATCATCATCGGATTATACTGATGGCTGGATGTGCCACGGACACTGCCGATCATCTGACTTCCATGAGCCACCGGTACTCTCTGCAGATTCCGCTCCATGGCATGTCTTCCGTAAAAAGTAAGCAGGTCATAATCTCCGTAAAGAAAATCCAGTTCTGCGGACATCACCTTGTTCACATAGATCTTCTCACTGCTCTGATTGCGGATATAGACGCTTCTTGTAATGATATCCAGTTCCGGAAGTACACCGTAAAGAAGCATGGCCTCCACGCCGGTAGCCGGATCCTCCAGTACGATCTCCAGAGTCTGTGCCTCATCATTATCTGCATAAACCGCCGGAAGCCCCGGAAGGCTGTATTTACCGTCACGGATAGTATAGTTCTTGTAACGCATATCACAGCTCATGCTTCCGTCACCGTTTTCCAGCATCAGTGATGCACTGCGGAAATCTCCGTTTCCGTAGCAGGAAAGCTCCTGTGGAAGAGAGTCCATGGAATAGGTTCTGTCTGTTCCCGCATCATAGGGATTTCCGGAAAATCCTCTGTCATAGTAGGTCAGAAGATAATCCATGCAGCCTTCTGCCTTTTTACCATAATAGAGATGAAGAAGAAATCCGTACTGATCCACCTGCATCTGATATGTAGTTTCTTTTGTCTGCAGGGTAAACGTTCTGTCTTTCTCGCAGTAGATGATTCCCATATGTGAATCCTCCTTTTTCTTGTGTTTTTATTTTACGGCACCGTTTACAACACCATTTAAAATGTGCTTCTGGCAGATCAGATAAAACAGAAGGATCGGAAGCAGTGCCAGCAGATAAGAGGCAAACGCAAGGTTATAGTTTGTTCCGAACTGAGTCTGGAAATTCAGCTGTGCCAGAGGCAATGTGGTTCCACCCGTAGATCCGGACATGATAACCAATGGAGTCATAACATCATTCCAGGTTCCAAGTGCTGTCAGAACTGCCACTGTGGCATGCATCGGCTTCATGATCGGAAAGATGATCTTCCAATATGTTTTCCAGGTGCTGGCTCCATCCACACAGGCAGCCTCCTCAAGGGCCATTGGAATGTTTGTCAGATATCCGGAATAAAGAAGCACGTTCATAGGCATATAAAATACCGTGTAAAGAATGATCACACCGACTTTGTTATCAAGGCCCATCTCAGCAGTCTGCTTTACAAGCGGCATCATCAGGATAGCAAACGGAACAAACATACCGCTCACTACATAGAGATAGATAAATTTATAAAATTTACTTCTCTTGTTTCTGGCTATAGCATAACCTAAAAGTGAATGAATTACAATAGCAAGAACCACTGTGATCACAGTGATCAATACACTGTTTCCAAGAGAATGCCAGAAGTCTGTTACCTCCATAGCTTCCCTGAAATTGGCAAGACTGAATTTCTCTGGCAGAGACAGGATCCCGGCTACACTGTTGGTCATCTCTGTCGGCTGCTTGAATGCGATCACAATTGTCATATAAAGCGGAAATACCACTGTGATAAGGCCAAGGATCAGAAGGATCGTTACCGGCCAGTTCGCTTTTTCTCTTACTTTCGTTTTCATTACAGCTGCTCCTCCTTTTTCCCTGTGATAGTCAACTGCACTGCAGAAATGATCACGATCACAATAAAGAATATAACCGCATTGGCACTCTGGAATCCAAACTGACCGCCACTCATACCATTGTTATAGATCAGATAGGAAATGGATTCTGTACTCTGTGCAGGACCACCCTTTGTCAAAGCCATGATCTGATCAAATACCATCAGGAAGTTTTTCACACAGAGAACCATGTTGATGCTGAAAAACGGAACGATCAGCGGGAATGTCAGGTAACGGAACTTGCTGAATCCGGTAGCACCATCAATAGCGCCTGCCTCGTATACATCCTCCGGCACTGTCTGAAGACCGGAAATGTAGATGATCGTATTCATTGCAATGGACTGCCATGCACACACGATCACGATGGCAACCCATGCCAAGCTCGTACTGGAAAGCATGCTGGAAGACAATGTTTTATTTCCGACCATCTTTCCGAATGCAGGCAGGATATATGTAAAGAAATAATTGAAAATATATCCTACGACCAGTGCGCCAAGTACATTAGGAATAAAATAAGCTCCACGCATTGCACTCTTGAAACGGATCTTGCTGTTCAGTCCAAGTGCCAGGATCAGGCTGAGTACATTCGTTACGATAGTTGCCACGATGGCCAGCTTAAAGGTAAACAGATAGGAACCGCCAACACGGCTGTCTGTAAAAAGATCCTTATAGTTTCGAAGTCCTACCCAGTCATAGCTTCCATAGCCTTTAAAGTTCGTAAAGCTGTAGATCACACCCTTGATCAGAGGCAGTGTGTTAAAGCAGAAAAATAATGCCACGATCGGAATGGTGATCAGAAGAAAGGTCAGCTTTCTTCCACTCATAGATTTTTTTCCCATGATCAGTTCTCTCCTTCCCCGTTCTTCTCCTCATAGTCCTGTACTTTACGGATAATGTCACGGTTATATCTTGTCCAGTCTGTATCAAATTTTTTCAGGAATGCATCTTTATCCTTTTTCATCAGGAAGGTCTGGATCTGTGCATCCACAGCCATCTCTGTAGGATAATAATGATCCTGGTAGTCGGCCATCCTTCCCTCTTCTATGTATTCCTTCATACCATCCAGAGTAGAGGGAAGTGTGAAATCACCCTCTTTACAGGGAACTGCCTTCTGGTCATCCAGATATGTCTGTATATTCTCATCCTCAAGAAGGAAATCCAGCACTTCATATGCAGCTTCCTTATTCTCACAGTCATCCATCACACAGAACTGAAGGTCAACTCCGGAATTCAGTTTGTTTTCTGACGGATCATTGCTTGCCGGTGTTACAAAAGAATCAATATCCATATCCGGATTTACACTCTGGATCTGTGGGATCGCATAGCTTCCGATGGGATACATGGCAGCCTCCCCTTTTGCAAAAGCGGTGCAGGCTCCATTGTAATCATAGGCAAAGGGATCATCCGGTCCATACTGGATAAGCTCCAGCATACGGTCTGCTACTTCCTTATACTCTTTTGCAAAAGTAGTGTTTCCCTGGTTTACCTGGCGGCATACATCGGCTGGTGCAAGATCTACCGCAATAGAATTCCACGGTGCAAGACAGGTCCAGGTATCTTTAAATCCGAAATAAAGCGGCTGGATACCTGCATCCTGAATTTCCTGGCAAAGGCTCATAAATTCATCCCATGTAGTCGGGATCTGCCAGCCATGCTCCTTGAAAAGCTCACGATTGTAAAGGATTCCGGCGGCATTGGCCACGTAAGGAACCGCATAGACTCCGTCTTCCGGAACGAATTCCAGCGCTTTATCAATTTCTTTATATGCATCTTTGATCGAATCCAGTCCCTGATAATCGGAAATATCCATCAGCATATCAGAATCAATAAAATTGGAAAAGTTAACATCGCCTCCGATTCCAATGATATCCGGATTATCCTCACGGATAAATCTTGTCTTCAATACAGTCATAGCATCGTTTGGTGATTCGATGGTAAGATGGATATCATCATGAGTGGCATTGAATTTTTCTTCCAGTTTTTCAAATGCCTTAACCGCTTCCGGTTTATACTGCACAAGTTCGATCTCTGTCTTTCCGCTGTCCTTTTTACCTGTGCCGCATCCGCTCAATGTAACGGAAGCTGCCATGGTAAAGGCAAGTCCCATACAGAGGATCCATTTACTTCTGTTGCGCATCTTGTAATGCTCCTTCCTTTTCCTTTTATTTGATAAGTCGGATATCACCCATTTAACTGATATGGCTATCCGGGTTCTCCAATACTTATTCTCTGGTTTCTTTTTTCTGAAAGCTATTTTAACATAGCTTTATGCTTGCATAAATAGCAGTGTTTTTCTTGTTTTATGCCAAAATGCAATTTTTCTCTGTCTTCATTAAAGTCATCTAGCATTTTGATATATTTTACGCCTATATCACTACTTTTATCTAAAATTAGTATATTCCGAATTTATCGAAAATCAACAAGTTTCTCGAGAAACTTAATTTTCTCACAAAGTTTTATCGATTATCCTTCTCTTTTTAGTATATTTTACAGGCTGTTTTTGTAATTGCATTTTTATACATATGTTGAAGTTCCCTGCTGTTTTAATATATAATGTTACTGAAACCAGACAAAATCATACGCCTAAAGGATAAAAATATGAATGACCTTCTCTTCTCCGTTTTTCCAAATGAAAACTTTGTTGATATCGGATTATACCAATACGGCTGGGAGCACTGCGCTCCGGCACATTCATTCGGCCCGGCCGCACGAAACCATTATATTTTTCATTATGTGATCTCCGGTACCGGAACTCTGATGGCAGACAATTCCGCAGGAGAGACCATCACCTATCAGGTAAAAAGCGGCCAGGGTTTCATGCTTTTTCCCGGTCAGATCAACACCTACATTGCAGATACCGACTTTCCATGGGAGTACACCTGGGTGGAATTTGATGGGCTCCGGGCAAAAGAGATCGTGGAAACTGCAGGTTTAAGTCCGGACCATCCGGTCTATCACAGCCACTCTGCAGATCTCCGCCAGAAAATGATGGAGGAAATGCTTTATATCAGCCATAATTCCCAGGAATCACCCTTTCATCTTATCGGACATACCTGGCTTTTTCTGGATTACTTTATGCGCTCTACTGAAACTGTCCGCATGAAACAGGATGGAAGTATCCGTGATTTTTATATCAAGGAGGCGCTCTCTTTTATTGAACAGAATTTCCAGAATGATATTTCCATTGAGGATATCGCAGCCTGCTGCGGCCTGAACCGAAGCTACTTCGGTAAGATCTTCCACGACACCATCGGACGTTCTCCCCAGGAATTCCTGATCAGCTATCGCATGACCAAAGCTGCAGAACTTCTTAAGATCACAGCCCTGTCTATCGCAGATATCGGAAATGCAGTCGGATATCCCAATCAGCTGCATTTTTCCCGGGCTTTCAAAAATGTATACGGAATGTCGCCAAGAAACTGGCGGATGAAAAACAGACTTATTGAAAAAAAGCCTCCGGCCAGAAAATAGCCGGAGGTTTTTTATTAAAAAATGTATTTACTTAAAATGTAAATTTATCAGCAAAGTATGCATCAAGCTCATCGATCTTCACACGTACCTGCTCCATAGTGTCACGGTCACGGACTGTAACTGCACCGTCATTCTCAGACTCAAAGTCATAAGTGATACAGAACGGAGTACCGATCTCATCCTGTCTGCGGTAACGTTTACCGATATTTCCACGGTCATCGTACTCACAGTTGTACTTCTTGGAAAGCTGCTGGTAGATCTTCTCAGCACCCTCGTTAAGCTTCTTGGAAAGCGGAAGCACACCGATCTTAACCGGTGCAAGTACCGGATGGAAATGAAGGACTGTACGGACATCGTTCTTCTCTTCATCCAGAACTTCCTCATCGTAAGCGCTGCAGAGGAAAGCAAGTACCATACGGTCTGCTCCAAGTGATGGCTCGATAACGTATGGGATATATTTCTGTTTCTTCTCATCATCAAAGTATGTGAGATCCTGGCCGGATACATTCTGATGCTGTGTCAGGTCATAATCTGTTCTGTCAGCGATTCCCCAGAGCTCACCCCAGCCGAATGGGAAAAGGAATTCCACATCTGTGGTAGCCTTGCTGTAGAAGCTCAGCTCTTCCTTATCATGGTCACGGTAACGAACCTCATCATCCTTAAGTCCGAGAGCACTCAGCCAGTCAAGGCAGAACTTCTTCCAGTATGCAAACCACTCAAGATCTGTATCCGGCTCGCAGAAGAACTCAAGCTCCATCTGCTCGAACTCACGGGTACGGAATGTGAAGTTACCCGGTGTGATCTCGTTACGGAAGGATTTACCGATCTGGCCGATACCAAACGGAATCTTTTTACGAGATGTTCTCTGTACGTTCTTGAAGTTTACAAAAATACCCTGTGCAGTCTCCGGTCTTAAATATACAGTATTCTTGGCATCTTCGGTAACACCCTGGAATGTCTTGAACATCAGGTTAAACTGACGGATATCTGTGAAGTTGTGTTTACCACAGCTCGGACATCCTACCTCGTGTTCTTTGATGAAGTCCATCATCTTCTCCTGGGACCATGCATCTACGCTTCCCTCAATGGCAATGTCATGCTCTGCACAAAAGTCCTCAATGAGCTTATCTGCACGGAAACGCTCGTGGCACTCTTTACAGTCCATAAGAGGATCAGAAAATCCGCCAAGATGTCCGGAAGCGATCCATGTCTGCGGGTTCATAAGGATCGCACAGTCAACACCTACATTGTACGGAGACTCCTGAATGAATTTCTGCCACCATGCACGTTTTACGTTATTTTTAAGCTCTACACCGAGATTTCCATAATCCCATGTGTTTGCCAGGCCGCCGTAGATCTCGGAACCCGGGTAAACAAATCCTCTGGCTTTTGCAAGAGCTACGATCTTTTCCATTGTCTTTTCCATGATTTCTCTCCTCTTGACTTGCAGCTGTTCCGCCAAATGCGTCCGGAAAGCTCCGGAAAAAGCTGCTTTTTTACATTTTTGGTCTTATTATACTAGTATCCTCATGATTTTTCAAGGATATTTCCATTTGCATTGCATCCTGTCCTGCTTTTGAAAAATAAATCGTTACGGTTATTCCGCAGCCGGCAGTGATCTATCTCATCAATTCCAGGATCTCCAGACTTTTAAACCGCTTGTCTGTATTCAGCTCCGTATACCGGTAAATGTGGCGTTCCAGTTCCCGCAGCACATCATCCCGCACTGTAAACGTATACAGCTTTGCCAGGGGGGACACGGCTATGTAGCGCATGGCATACAGGGCAGCCGCTGAGATCCGTTTCCTGTCCATGGCCATCCTACTGCAGTCCGCACACAGGATTCCATGCTCGTCCTGGGAGAAAAAAAGTTCTCCGGTTTCTTCCTCCATAAGCTCTCTCCCGCAGCCCGCACACTGGAACAGCTGCGGCATCACGCCCTGGATCACCATAGTCCGCAGTTCATAGATACAGCGCACCAGCCGGTCTTCTATATGAGGATTCAAAATGGCTTTGATGGTCACATAGAGAAGATTCATCATCTCCTTCTCATCCGTTCCCTCTTTGCCAAAATAATCTGCCAGCTCCAGAAAATAATATCCATAGTAAACCCCCGGCTGCCGGGTGGCCAGCTCCACAAAATGATGTTGCACGCTGACCTGGTTCAGATTATAGCTTGTCCTTCCCTCATAAAGAGTAAAGCTTCCGAATACAAACGGGTTAGCTGCTGCCATGAACGGACTGTTCTGCCGTCTCGCTCCCTTGGCAAAAGCGGAGATCTTCCCCCTCTCTCTTGTGAGAAGGACGATCCGCTTGTCATAATCCCCTACCGGCATGGCAGAAAGTACCACTCCCTGTACGGTAATCAGATCACTCATTTTCAGATTTCTTTCTTATCATATCCAAAGTTCTTGATCAGGAAATCACTGTCTCTCCAGTTCTTAGTCACCTTGACCCAGAGCTTTAGGTTTACCTTTGCTTCCAGCATACGCTCCAGCTCATAGCGGGCATTGCTTCCGATCTTTTTCAGCATGGCACCCTGTTTTCCGATGATGATGCCTTTGTGGGAATTACGCTCGCAGATGATGGTCGCATCAATATCTATAATGTTGCTTCTTCCCGGACGTTTCTTCATCCGGTCAATGGCAACGGCGATTCCGTGAGGGATCTCCTCATCCAGTGCATGCAGAGCCTTCTCACGGATGATCTCTGCGGCGATCTGGCGCTGAGGCTGGTCGGTAACTGTATCTTCATCATAGAACATCGGTCCGTACGGAAGATATTTGAAAATACTTGGAATGATATCCTGTGTGTTTTTTCCGCGGAGGGCAGAGCAAGGAATGATCTCTGCAAAATCACAGATCTTACGGTAGGTATCGATCGCAGGAAGAAGCTCTTCTTTTTTTACCGTATCGATCTTGTTGATGATGAGAATCACAGGAACTCCAACCTTCTGCAGCTGCTCGGCAATGTGGCGCTCTCCCGCACCTACGAACGTGGACGGCTCCACCAGCCACATAATGGCATCTACTTCCTTCAGGGTTCTCTCCGCAACCTGTACCATGTATTCTCCAAGCTTATTTTTTGCCTTGTGGATACCCGGTGTGTCCAAAAATACGATCTGTCCCTCATCACAGGTATACACGGTCTGTATCTTGTTTCTGGTTGTCTGTGGCTTGTTTGATGTGATGGCGATCTTCTGTCCGATAAGATGGTTCATCAGCGTGGATTTTCCAACATTCGGTCTTCCGATGATTGCAACAAAGCCTGATCTAAAATTATTATCCATTCTTTATCCTCTCATAATCCTTTCACAGCCTGCTATCCCATTTAACGGACAGCAGGCTTTGTTTCTCCTCAGCCGATCAGTGGCTTCACTTCCATGAATACATCTTCCGCCTTCTCTATTGCAGTCTCACTTCCTACTACGCAGATCTGATCATCGGAAAGTACTGCTTCTACAAGAGCTGCCAGTTTCTGGATATCCTCCTTCTGCGCTCCGAGGATCTGATTTCTTTCCTTCTGGAGCATATCCTCTGTAACATTGGAGAAATATGCGGTTTTTGAGATACTTCCCTGCATCTGCGGAGTTCTCGGCACATCCTTGTTGCTGATCGTTCCGATGATATATTTTGTCATCTCACGCTCGTCTGCCTCAAAGGCACGGATATAATCCGGCACTCCCTGGTATACTTCCAGGGTTCTCTTTAGATGGGGGTCACGGTAGGATACCAGGAAGCTCTCTCCGTTTCTCTTAAAGCCACTCATGCAGCCATACGCTCCACCCTTTACACGAAGGTTGATCCAGAGATAATCGTAGCTTAAGATCACTTTCAGGATCTCCAGTGCACCGGTATACTCCAGGCCTTTTTTGCGGAAGTTTCCATTCTGTGCCACATACTGGACCTGGCCGGAGGTCTTGAAGGCTTCGTTTTTCTTTATGCAGGGGGCCTGCTTCACAGGCTCCGGCTTCTGTCCGTTAAACAAGACTTTTTTGATCCCGGCAGCCTGTGCTTTTACTACATCCAGAGATTCTCTCTCTCCGGTATAGCTTACACAGAAATTCTCCGGACGAAGTACCTCTTCCATCACCTTACGGAGATTTTTCACGATCTCATCCTTGCAGCTGTCAAAATCCTTCTCCAGTTTTTCGATAAACTGATAATATCCGATTCCTGCCATCTCATCCTGGAATGCCGCCATCGGAGATGCGTAGGAAGCACCACGGAGAACGGCGGTGGAATGGCCTGCACTTGCAAGGCTGGCCTGGGCTCTGGATCTCACTCTGGCAATGATCTCGTAGAGACGTTTGGTGTCATCCAGCTTCGAAGTTGTAAGAACCTCCCGGATCATGGAAAACATGAAATCCATCTCCGGATATAACGCTTTTCCTCTTACGGCAAACATGGCACGGAATGCATCGGTATCCTGGGCATCATCAAAAACCTCTATCCCATAGGCAATACCGCCGGTTCTCGCATTCACTTCATTAAACAGCTCGCCATACGTGTAATTCTCCGTATCCACTGCACCAAGCACAGATTTCAGAAGTCCCAGATAATGGACTGTATCAACATCAAAGTCATGGATCTCAAAAAGAAGATCCGCATAACCGATACCATTGGTGCACACATCATGATACAGAAACAAGCTGTCCTCCACATGGTGCTCCTCGTTTGTCAGCCCTGTGATCTCTTTTTTGATGTCTTCTCTGGAGAGCATGGGGATGCAGGTCAGCGCTTCCGGAGCTTCCTCCGCTTCCTGATAAGCCTCCAGCGCTTTGGTATTCTCTACCATCCGGGTAAGCTCTTCATCAGAAAGGCTCTTTCTGTAATTCTCCAGCTTTTCTTCCAGTTCCTTATCCCTCTTTGCTGCAAGGCCCTTCTCCGGTACCAGGGAAAGGATCGCACCATGAGTGTTGCCCAGAAGATATTTTCGGATCAGCTCCTCAAAATATCCCTCTTCCAGGGCTTTCTTAAGGAACTCAAAGCCCTCCAGAAGCTGCACCTCACAGAACGGCTTCGTATCATCATAAAGCCAGCTGCTTAAAATATCCAGGCCATACATCAGCCCCTTCGGATAGGAAGAAAAATCTGCTTCGCGGAAACGGAATTCATAGTAATTGATTCCGGCTGTTACCGCCTTTTTGTCGATGCCTTCCTCTGCGATCTTTGTGAGAGTGTCACGGATCACCTTTATGAATTCCTCTTTCCGACTTAAGTTTGCTCCCTTTGCCACAATGGAGAAATAGGTCTGCTTGATACCGTCCTCAAAGGAGCCGTAGATATCTTTGCCGATCTTTGCATCCAAAAGTGCCTGCTTCAGTGGTGCACCCGGTGCGCTTAAGAGAGCATAATCCAAAACCTCGAAAGCAAGACTCAGGTTGATATCTGCCGCTTCACCCACAACCATATTGTAGGAAAGATAGGTGTTATCCTCTTCTCCCTCATCCTCTGATACCGGATAAGACTTCTGGATGTCCTTTACCTGAGCAAAGGCTTCCTGATCCCGGATCTCGGAATCAATGACAAGAGAATCAAAGGCAGACAGATAATGGCTGTCAAGAAATTCCAGCTTCTCCTCCATATCCATGTTTCCGTAGAGATAGATAAAGCTGTTGGACGGATGATAGTACTGTCTGTGGAAATCCAGAAATTCCTCATAGCTGAGATCCGGAATATTTACAGGATCTCCGCCGGACTCACAGCCATAGGTTGTATCCGGGAACAGCGAATTCATGATCTCTCTCTCCAGAACATCATCCGGTGAGGAAAAAGCACCCTTCATTTCATTGTAAACGACACCGTTGTATTTCAGCGGGCCTTCTTTTTTCTCCAGATGGTAGTTCCAGCCTTCCTGACGGAAGATCTCTTCTTTTTTGTAAATATTCGGATAGAATACCGCATCCAGATATACATGCATCAGATTCTGGAAATCCCGGTCATTACAGCTTGCTACCGGGTAGCAGGTCTTATCCGGATAGGTCATGGCATTAAGGAAGGTATTAAGAGAACCTTTTACCAGCTCCACAAAAGGATCCTTAAGCGGAAATTCCCTGGAGCCGCACAGTACGCTGTGTTCCAATATATGAGCAACACCTGTGCTGTTTTTCGGCGGTGTACGGAATGCAATGTTAAAAACCTTATTCTCATCACTATTCTCGATGAGCATCACTCTGGCTCCTGTTTTTTTGTGTCTCAGAAGCCATCCTTTTGAATGAATATCCTGAAGCTCCTCTTCCTTCAGGACTTCATATGCGTTCAGATGATTGGGATTCATAAAATAGTAACCTCCTGAATGTTTCTCTTCACACCCGACATGGATCTTCGTTCAAAAAATCTCAGAATATTTTATCGGATGCATGGCAACAAAAGGCTGCCTGAGTAGTCAGACAGCCTGAAACGGAAGCTCTCCGGCCTCCTAAATGTTTCCTTCGTTGGGATAATACTGCCTGTAGATCTCTCTGGCAGCTCTTGTGATGATTCCAAGCTCAGCTTCCATTCCAAGATTAGCCGGAAGCTCCACAGCTGTTTCCCTGATGTCTCTCTGGACCTTGGCCTTCGCACTGTCCTCCTTGATGTGGATCAGGCCGAAAATCGTTGTGTTATAGGATTTATCTGTCTGACAGAGATCCATGTAGACCAGAACCAGATGACAGCATTCCCGGTAAAGAAGCTCCTCATAAAGGCCGCCCCTTTCCTGGAGCTCCTGAAATTTCAGCTTCTTAAGATACTTGCCTATCTCTTTCTTCGCACTTCTTGTACCAAAGAATCTGGAAGCGGAATTCCGGTTAAACTCCATGGTCATCCAAAGACCGAGATAACCGTCTGCCCTGGTATCACCAGTCTCAGCTTTATCGCTGTAACGGATCTCCCAGAGTTCCTTGCGGATCCTGTTTTCTTCTGGTTCTTCTCCTGCTGCAATGGACTGCTCCAGAAGCTTCAGACGCTCCATGGGATCTTTCTCTCTATAGTATTTCGCAATTGTTGGTGTATCCATTCATTCTTCCTCCTGATATCTGAATATTATATCAGACAACCTGCCAAAAATACACCCCTATCTGTGATTTCGAAGCTTTTTCCCAGGGCTTTTCACTTTTTTTCCGCGGTTATCACATAGATATACATTGCGGATATACCACAGGGTCTTATCCTCTCCGTATTTATCCAGGATCCGGAGAAGTCCCTCCAGCTCTTTCTTTGTCTGTGGGTGGATAAACCACAGCTTCTCCTTGCTTTTCAGAAAATACTGCAATGGTTCATGATAGGTATATTCCTCTCCCAGATAGTTTCTGGATGCACTGATCCGGTCCATGACCATTTCCGCCACATATTTTCTGGGCATTCTGGCTCCCATGATCACATGCTCACCGTCAAGGGAATAGTCTACCCAATGTTCAAAATGGTGTCTGTTTCTTCCCTTATGGTGCAGCCAGGACATGGATACGCCGGTTGCCTCACGTTCTGCGTTGTTGGGGCTTCTTGTCCCCTGATAATATTTACAGCCTACCAGAAATTCCGTCGGGGAATATTTGGACAGGTCATGAAGCAACCCCTGCTTATATAACCCGATACGAAAACAATATTTCATCACCAGAAGCTTATGCCTCGTGATGGTCCTGAAGTGCAGCCACGGGTGCCATGATCGCATCTTTCTCCGCCTCCTGTCTGCCCAGCAATACCACAATGGCGCGGGGGCCTATTTCGATTGATTTTTTATATTCTTCTTCCTCCTCCAGACAGAATCCTGTTCCGTGAAGAGAGGTATCTGCGATTTTTTTCCAGCACATGCCTTCCGGGAGATTGGGCAGAGCAAGGCTCCGGTTTTCCCAGTGGAAATTATAGCCGATGTAAATAAAATCATCCTCTGCAGCCTCCAGATCCTCTTTTTCCCTTGCATAGGCTCCGTAGTACATCATACCAAGAAGCCTGCTGGTATTCTCATAGCTCAGATACCAGGCACGTTCCCCGTGAAGAGACACATCCGGGAACCCCTTGGTCAGATAATCTACCCCTTTCAGTTCCACCGGCATATGAAGAACGGGATGGGCCTTACGAAAAACAATGGCATCCTTTACAAATTCCCTCAGTCCCTGGTTTCTGGAAAGGCCCTTCCAGTCTGTCCAGCCGGTAGCATTATCCTGACAGTAGGCATTATTGTTTCCGCTCTGGGAATTGCCGAATTCATCGCCGTGATAGATCATGGGAACACCCTGACTCAGCAGCATCATCAGAAAGGCATTTTTGATCTGGCGTTCCCTCATCTGGCGGACGGAAACCTTACGGGTAGGGCCTTCCACACCGCAGTTCCAGGAATAATTATAGCTGCTTCCGTCCTGATTGCCTTCGCCATTGGCCTCGTTATGTTTATAATTGTAGCTCACCAGGTCATTCATGGTAAATCCGTCCTGGCAGACCATGTAATTGATCACTCCATGATTCTCGCTGTTATGACGGATATGCCATGCTGCAGCCTCCACCATACCTTCATCGCTTTTCAGAAAACGGCGCATATCCTGGAGAAAATTCATATTGCTCTCCGCTCCGCAACGTCTGGCCGGAAGCTTTCCTCTGTAAAAATGATCAAAATCAAAGCCCTGGAAGATCAGTTTTGCTCCGGAAAGGATTCCATCCCGAAGAAGCATCTCCCGGTTAAAGCCCTCTCCCAGCACATGAAATCCATCTACATGGTAAAAATCTCTCCAGAACTGCAAAGCTCGAAGAGCCATCAGGCTGTCTGTTTCCTCTGGAAAATAGAATTCCATGATACAGGCAATGCCGTTCTTGTGCAGCTCCCGGATCATATACCGAAATTCCTGCTCCGGTTCTCTGGTGCTGCAGTAAGCACTCTTCGGGCTGAAATAAAAGCCGGATGCATAGCCCCAGTAATTCACTACATTTTCTTTTCGGCGGGTCTTGATGTGTTCACTACCTTCCTTCGGTTTATTGATCGGAACCTCACAGAATTCATAGGCAGGCATCAGTTCAATGGCATTGATCCCAAGTTCTTTCCAGTAAGGGATCATCTCTGTCAGGCCAAGAAAAGTCCCCTTATGGGAAACCATCTTTCTGGCAAGCTTCGTATAACCACGGACATGAAGCTTGTACAGGATCATATTTTCATATTCTACTGCCGGTGCAGTTTCATTTTCCCAGCCGGAAACATTCTCATTAAGGAAGCGACAGCGGACCTCCTTTTCCGGATCGTAAGGTACTCCGAAATGCTCTCTCCCGTGAAGTCCGTATGCATACGGATCCTGCACGATCTCACCGTCTATTTTATAATTATATTCAAACTCCTTCAGAGAAGCACTGCACAGCTTCAGTGCCCACACACGTCCTGTATGGAAATCCTTTGGAAAAACAATCTCCACCGGTGCGGCAGCTCCTCTTTTTTTATATAAAAGCAGGGACACTTCGGAATCCTCCGATGCCTCCACTGCAAAATTATAACCGCCCTCCATTCTGTTGGCTCCAAGTATCAGCGGCTGACCTTTTTCCACTCGACCTAATCTGCGGCTTGCCAAGGCAACTCCTCCTTTTCTCTTTTTATTATTCAAATCCATGGAAATCCGTTTCACCGGATCCGTCACAGATCAATATCCAGCTCAACCGGGCAATGATCAGATCCCATGATCTCTCCGTGGATCTTCGCATCCTGAAGCTTTTCTTTCAGGGAAGGGGAAACAAGGAAATAGTCGATACGCCAGCCGGCGTTCTTCTCTCGTGCACGGAAACGGTAGGACCACCAGGAGTAAACGCCCTCTTTATCCGGGTAAAAATAGCGGAATGTATCAATAAAGCCACTCTCAAGAGCTCTGGTAAAGCAGGCTCTCTCTTCATCCGTAAAGCCTGCATTTTTGCGGTTGGTCTTCGGGTTCTTGAGATCGATCTCCTGATGTGCCACATTAAGATCGCCACAGCAGATCACCGGTTTCTTCTCCTGCAGTTTCAGAAGATAAGCCAAAAAATCCTCTTCCCATTTCATACGGTATTCCAGACGGCGGAGCTCGCTCTGGGAGTTGGGAGTATATACAGTCACAAAATAATACTCATCGAATTCCAGCGTGATGACACGTCCTTCTTTATCATGCTCCTCTATCCCGATCCCGTAAGCCGCAGACAATGGCTCCCTCTTCGTAAAAATGGCTGTACCTGAATAGCCTCTGCGGTTTGCGTAGTTCCAGTACTGATGATATCCGGGAAGTTCCAGCTTCACCTGTCCCTGCTGGCATTTCGTCTCCTGCAGACAGAAAATATCCGCATCCAGCTCATGAAAGCGTTCCTCAAAGCCCTTGGTGATACAGGCCCGGATCCCATTTACATTCCAGGAAATAAATTTCATATTTTTATATTTTCTCCTCATTTTTTCGTCATATTTTTATTATATCTCACATTGTCGGATTAAGCAAAAAATATTTTGAAAGTTTTCTCAGGCTCTCAAATATTTTGTTGCTGTTCTACGTCATATCTGTTAAAATGTTCTTTATATCATGCAGAGCTGCCCTCTTATTTACAGGCAGCAGCAGAACGGAGGATTTTTTTATGAGTGATGAATTTAACAAAAGCGGATGTGCACCAAGCGACTGCGCTTCCTGCACAGCTAACTGTGAAAGCAGGGTAGATGAAGCACATCATACCATCACCCTGACTATGGATGATGATACTGAGGTAGAATGTGCCATCCTTACTATTTTCCCTGTAGAGAACAAAGAATATATCGCACTTCTCCCACTGGATGAGAACGGCCAGAATGAGACCGGTGAGGTTTATCTCTACAGCTTCTCCCGCACAGCAGACGGCGATCCGATGCTGGCAAACATTGAAGATGATGAAGAGTACGACGCTGCCGCAAATGCCTTTAACGCAGTCGTGGAAAAAGCACGTGCAGACGAGGAGGCAGACGCACCTCTCAGCTAAACAGTGCATTTATCGGAAAGCAGTAACTACACAAAACAAGCCCGGAAAATCGGATGTATGTGGTCTTCACACCTCCGCCTTCCGGGCTTTTGTTTTATTTTGTGGTACTTCCGAAGCCGCCGTTTCTTACTGCATCTGCATCGTCATCCACGGTGATTCCGTATTCCACAAAGATCCCCTGCATAAAACCGGTTCCTGCCGGGATCTGGATCGTTTTATCTTCTCTTGTATCGTTAGTCAGCTTGGCAAAGATATGACCTTCGTTGTCAGAAAAGAAATAATCGCTGTCAATGATTCCCACTGTGTTATTCAACTGCAGCCGGAATTTAAATCCCAGTCCGCTTCTCGGATAACATTTCAGAACCCAGCCCTCTTCCATCTCTACACGGATACCGGTTGGTATCTTTACGATCTCACCTGGCTTCATGGTCACATCCACAGGTGCATAAAAATCATATCCTGCACTTCCGGTCGTAGCTCTCTTCGGAAGCTTCAGACTGTCGTAGATATTCCGGATCTCCTCTTCTGAATACTGTTCAAAGGTATCCTTCCAGTCCTTTGCAAACTGTTCAAAACTTACCTTGTGAAATTTCGCAATTCTTTTCATTTTTCGTTCCACTCCCAATAGGTAATTTCAAAAAAACCTCTGATCACTCCGTGTACAGAACCACACGGTTCTCACGAAGTGACGCCTGTACATCGATCACCCTCTGATTTGAGGAGCCTTTCCATTTCAGACGAACCTCTTTCTTGTCCACCTGAAATTCCCCGTCCACGCATACATCCAGATAATGGATGATCTCGTACTGCTGGATTTCTTCCCAGAGAGAACCCGTATACAGCCAGATCGTCTTATCCGAATACTTCTCTCTGATCTCTCTTGCAAGAGCTGTTACCTCAGCGATATTGGAAGGATGCAGAGGATCGCCTCCCGAGAAGGTGATCCCGCTGATATAATCCTTGTCCAGCTCTGCAAATATCTCAGCTCGCTCGCTGTCCGTAAAAGGCAGACCTCCATTCGGATCCCAGGTAATGGGATTCTGGCACTCCCGGCAGCCGTGTGAACAGCCGGCTACCCAGAGCACTACACGAAGTCCGTCTCCGTTTAACATATCGTCCTTGGTAATATTGTGGTATCTCATCATTTATGCTTCTTCCGGTACATCCTTCATGCTGAAGCTGATTCTTCCCATCTTGTCCTTGCCAAGGCAGATAACCTTAACTTTGTCGCCAAGTGTAAGAACATCCTCAACACGGTTGATCCTCTGTTTGGAGATCTTGGAAATGTGTACCATTCCCTCCTTGCCCGGTGCAAACTCAAGGAATGCGCCAAACTCTTTGATGCTGACTACGCGTCCTGTAAAGATCTGTCCTGCCTCAAACTCGGTAGTGATGATCTCGATCATACGTTTTGCTTCATCCATACCCTTCTGGTCTGTTCCGCAAATAGAAACTGCGCCGTCATCTGTGATGTCGATCTTCACACCTGTACGCTCGATGATCGTGTTGATAGTCTTTCCTCTCTGTCCGACTACATCACCGATCTTCTGCGGGTCGATCTGGATCTGGATGATCTTCGGAGCAAACTCCCCAACAGTTGTACGAGGCTTGTCGATACATTTCTCCATAACTTCTGTCAGGATATATTCTCTTGCCTCTTTTGTTCTGCGGATCGCTTCCTCAACGATCGGTCTTGTAAGACCATGGATCTTGATATCCATCTGGATCGCTGTGATTCCGTCATGTGTTCCGGCTACCTTGAAGTCCATATCTCCGAAGAAGTCCTCAAGGCCCTGGATATCTGTAAGAACGATGTAATCATCGTCTGTTTCACCTGTAACAAGTCCGCAGGAAATACCTGCAACCGGTTTTCTGATCGGTACACCGGCAGCCATCAGTGACATGGTAGATGCACAGATACTTGCCTGGGATGTGGAGCCGTTGGACTCAAATGTCTCAGATACGGTACGGATCGCATATGGGAATTCTTCCTCTGTAGGAAGTACCGGTACCAGTGCTCTCTCAGCAAGTGCTCCGTGACCGATCTCACGACGTCCCGGTCCTCTGGAAGGCTTGGTCTCACCTACAGAGTAGGACGGGAAGTTGTAGTGGTGCATATATCTCTTGGATGTCTCAAACTCATCCAGTCCGTCAAGACGCTGTGCCTCTGTAAGAGGAGCAAGTGTAGTAACGGTACAGATCTGAGTCTGTCCTCTTGTGAACATGGCAGAACCATGAACTCTCGGGATGATATCTGTCTCTGCAGCCAGCGGGCGGATCTGTCTGATCTCACGTCCATCCGGACGTTTATGATCTTTGAGGATCATCTTGCGGACAGTCTTCTTCTGGTACTGATATACAGCCTCACCGAGAACGGCAAGCCATTCCTCATTGTCTGCAAAAGCTTCTTTCAGCTTATCAGTGATCTCGCTGATGTTATTCTCACGTGTCTGCTTGTCGTCAGAGAATACGGCAACCTCCATCTCTTCCGGAGGAACGATCTTCTTGATCTCATCAAAAAGCTCCTGAGGTACTGCACAGGACTCGTAGGAATGTTTCTCTTTTCCGCACTCTGCTACGATCTGGTCGATGAATTTGATGATCTCCTGGTTCACTTCATGAGCCTTGTAGATAGCCTCGATCATCTTATCTTCCGGAATCTCATTAGCTCCGGCCTCGATCATGATAACCTTCTCTCTTGTAGAAGCAACCGTAAGCTGAAGATCAGAAACTGCCTTCTGTGCAAGTGTCGGGTTGATGATAAACTCGCCGTCGATCATACCAACCTGTGTGGTTGCGCATGGACCGTCAAATGGGATATCAGAAATACAGGTTGCAATGGAAGAACCAAGCATAGCCGGGATCTCCGGATTGCATTCCGGATCAACAGACATAACCATATCTACCAGAGTTACGTCATTTCTGTAATCCTTTGGAAACAGCGGACGCATCGGACGGTCGATAACACGGGATGTAAGGATTGCATGCTCGCTTGCCTTACCCTCTCTCTTGTTGAAGCCTCCCGGGATCTTTCCTACTGCATACATCTTCTCCTCATACTCAACGCTTAACGGGAAGAAATCGATCCCTTCTCTCGGCTCTTTGGATGCGGTAGCAGTAGCAAGGACTGTAGTATCACCATAGTGCATAAGAGCAGCACCATTGGCCTGTTTTGCTACACGTCCGATATCTACAGTCAGTGTTCTTCCTGCAAGTTCCATGGAATAACTTTTGTACATATTCGTTCTCCTTTTCTTATTATATTAATATCTGACAGGAGCCCGAAACAACTGAAAAGACCACTTCCTTTGAAAAAGATCTCGACCGGAAATGGGCTTTTCAGTAGTCTCGGAAATCACTCCTGCGGTAATTCCGTCTGTGTTTATCACACATGTTAAAATGGGGCGGATGGAATCATCCGCCCCTCCCGTAGCAATTATTTTCTTAAACCTAATTTCTCAATCAGTGCACGGTATCTTTCGATGTCTGTTTTCTTAAGATAAGCAAGAAGGCCACGTCTCTGACCTACCATTTTCAGAAGACCTCTTCTGGAATGATGATCTTTGTGGTGTGTTTTAAGATGCTCTGTGAGCTCCTGGATTCTTGCTGTAAGAACTGCAACCTGAACCTCCGGTGAACCTGTGTCACCCTCTGTTCTTGCATACTCTTTCATGATCGCTGTTTTCTTTTCTTTAGAAATCATTATTGTTTCCTCCTTGAAATTTTAATTAAACGCCGGGTATTAAGAAGTGGTCGGAGTCTCCGGCTTCTGAATACTGGCTTTTTTCACCTCGAACAGTATAGCACACGGTTTCTGACCTGTAAACTGTTTTTTCGAAAAGTTTTTCCCGAAAGTTTTTATTTTTCGAGGCTGCGGAAATAAGCCTTTCCCTTTTCTGCATCCTTCAGGAGCTGCTGCTTCAGTGCTTCTATGGACGAAAAGCGCTTCTCCGGTCTGGAATAATGAAAGAATTCCACTCTGCAGGGCTCTCCGTACAGATCCTCTTCACAGTCAAAAAGATAGGTCTCAACACCCAGGAATTTCTCTCCTATGGTTGGTTTATATCCTACGTTTGTGATCCCGCAAAGGGTTCTGTCCTTAAAATGGGACACTGTATCATAAACGCCATTTGGCGGCATCAGCTTTTCTTTTGCAGGAACGATATTAGTAGTGGGAAGAAGGACCTTATGTCCCATTCCTCTTCCATGTTCGATCACACCGTCCACAAAAAAGGGGATTCCCAGCAGATCATTAACCTTTTCCATATTTCCCTTTTTCAGTTCCTCACGGATAAATGTACTGCTGATCTTTCTGCGGCCTTCCATTTCTTTCGGAACAACATCCACAGTAAAGCCAAGCTTCCTTCCCATAGTCTCCAGAAGCTGTGGTGTTCCCTTGCGTTCATACCCGAACCTGAAATCTTCTCCCACTGCAACATGCTCCGCCTGAAGATCTCCCACCAGGATCTCTTTAACAAAGGTTTCTGCCTTCATATGACGGATCCGGTTATCCAGCGGACATTCGATCAGCACATCCACGCCTGCTTTCTCAAGAAGCTGACATCGTTCCTCTTTTGTAAAGATCATCTGACTGCCGATGCCAAGAGAAAAAAGGACTGTCTGCAGACCTTTTTCTTTCTGTTCCAGGATCTTCTCCACCAGTTTCTGGTGTCCACGGTGTATGCCGTCAAATTTTCCAAGTGTCACCGCACTCTTTGAAAGGCGCGGAAATTCTCCGTCGATCTTCAAGTATTCCATATCTTCTGCTGCTCCTGCAAGTTTTTATAAAGTGTCATACAAAAAACATGCGGATGGGTACGTATTTCTGTTTTCTTTCATCCCAGCCGTATATTCCTGTGAAATTTCCGCTGCTTTTATACATCCGGACTTTTTCTTCCCTGCTGCCTCCCTGTACCAGTTCCTCCGGAAGCGGGTTTCCATTATTTAGAAGCCTGTCTCCCTCCGGTGTACAGGTAAGGACCGGATACATGGAAAGTACATCCTCGATGGAAACAAGCTTTTCCCCGATGGTCCCATCGGCAACCGCCTCCTCCACCTGGGAAAGTGTCATGCTCTCTTCCAGAGTGAAATTTCCGGACCTGGTCCGAAGCAGCTCTTCCATGGCTCCGCCGCAGCCTAATTTTTCTCCGATGTCATTGCAAAGTGTACGGATATAGGTGCCCTTGCTACAGGTAACGCTTATGCGTACCAGCGGAAGCTCCATATCCAGTATCCTTATCTCATAAAAAACCACAGGGCGCGGCTTACGCTCTATGGTTTTTCCTTCTCTGGCCAGTTCGTAAAGCTTCTTTCCGTTTACCTTCAGGGCCGAATACATAGGAGGAACCTGCTGCTGTTCTCCCACAAAGGATCCCACTGCCTCACGGACTTCCTCTTCCGTGACGGTAACAGGTTTCTCAGAAAGAACAGCTCCGGTCATGTCCTGGGTATCTGTGGAAACTCCCAGCCTTAAAACCGCCTCATATGTTTTTTCTTTTTCTGTAAGAAGCTCCACCAACCGGGTCCCCTTGCCCAGTGCAACAGGAAGTACTCCCTCTGCTGCCGGATCCAGAGTCCCGGTATGGCCGATCTTTTTCATGTGGAGAATCCCACGCAGCTTTGCAACAACATCATGAGAGGTATAACCTTTTTCCTTTCGGATCACAAGTATTCCGTCCATGATCTTATCTTTACTCCTCTGCAAGCTGTTTTTCAATTTCAGCGGTAAGGTTGTTGATCACATCGTACATGGAGCCCTGCATATCACAGCCGGCTGCACGCACATGTCCGCCGCCTCCGAAAAATACGGCAATCTTGCTTACATCCACCTTACCATTGGAACGGAGAGATACCTTAAAGAACTGCGTCTGCATCTCATAGATAAAGATCGCAACCTCCACACCAGCAGTCAGACGGAGCTGGCTCACGATTCCCTCCAGATCCTTTCCTTCCACACTGTAGAAATCCATCTCCCGTTTTTTCAGATATCCGACCACACACTTACCGCCCTGAAGGAGAATACTCTCTGCCAGGACACGTCCCATGACCTGATTCTGAAGATATGTTTTCTGGTAAAAGGACTCATCGATGATCCTGCTGAAATCAAATCCTGTTTTCATCAGTTCTCCGGCGATCCTCATGGTTTCCGGTGTTGTGGAAGAATACTGGAACACGCCGGTATCATGTGCCATTCCTGTATAAATAGGAACCGCAATGGAACGATCGATCTTGTCTGAATCCAGAAGTCCGTAAAGAACTTCGCTGGCAGAGCTGATCTCGCCTCTTACATGATTGACATCCGCAAATCCGTTATTGCTCACATGATGATCAATGCAGGCTGTCTTTTTTGCTGCATCGAAATATTTCCGGGCAACAGCAAGCCTGTCCAGTGCGCTGACATCACAGGTGATAAAAAGATCATACACCTTATCTTCTTCTGCTTCTGTCTTAACCTCATCCATTCTGTCAATGTAATCAAATACAGGTTTCCGGTCTTCCAGATAAACATCTGCTTCTATATCAGGAAAATATTTCCGGATATAGAGATACAGAGCCATACAGGAACCAATGCAGTCCCCATCCGGACGGATGTGACCGCCAATGCCAACGGTTTTTACATTTTCCAGTATTTCTGAAATGTTTTTCATTTTTTCCACCTATTCCTCTGTTTCCATCCCACTCATTACGTCATTGATCTTCTTTGACATATTTACACCATATTCAATAGACTCATCCAGAACAAAACGGATCTCCGGTGTATTGCGGAGATTCAGTCTTCTGGCCAGTTCTCTCCGAACATAGCCCTCTGCATTCTTTAAGCCCCGGAGGGTGGAATCCTTGGCCTGTTTCTCGCCCAGCACACTGATGTAAGCTTTGCAGGTCTTAAGATCCGGTGCCACCTCAACAGCTGTCACAGAAGTCATCGGATGAATTCTGGGGTCCTTGATCTCGCTGTGTATGATGGTGCTGAGTTCTTTTTGAACTGCACCATTCACACGTGTATTTTTAATGCTGTTTTTTCTCATTACGAATCACTCCTATCTTGGTACCTCTACCATGATATATGCTTCGACTTTATCTTCTTCTTTGACATCATTAAAGTCATTAAATACAAGACCGCACTCATATCCGGCACGAACTTCCTTGACATCATCCTTAAATCTCTTCAAGGATGCAAGCTCACCCTCAAAGATCTGGTCCTCACCTCGTGTGATACGAACCTTACAGTTACGCTGGAATGTACCATCCAGCACATAGCTTCCTGCGATGGTTCCGACACCGGATGCCTTGAACAGCTGACGAACTTCTGCGTGACCGATAACCTTCTCCTCGAATACAGGATCCAGCATACCCTTCATAGCTGCCTCTACATCCTCGATCGCCTGATAAATGACTTTATAAAGTCGAAGGTCAACGCCCTCCTGCTCAGCAAGCTGTTTTGCTGTAGTATCCGGACGTACATTAAAGCCGATGATGATCGCATTGGATGTTGCAGCAAGGCTGACATCAGACTCATTGATGGCACCTACACCACCATGGATCACCTTAACGATAACTTCCTCGTTGGAAAGCTTGGTAAGGCTCTGTTTAACAGCCTCAACAGATCCCTGTACATCGGCCTTGACGATGATCGGAAGCTCCTTAAGATCGCTGGCCTGGATCTGGTCAAACAGGTTATCCAGAGAAAGCTTGCCTTTGGTCTCCTCGAGAAGACGGCTCTTGTTCTCTGTAACGAATGCGCCTGCAAAGTTCTTGGCTTCTTTATCGCTCTCAAAGGACATCAGGATCTCACCTGCATTAGGAACATCACCAAGTCCGAGGATCTCAACCGGAGTAGACGGACCTGCCTCTTTTACACGACGTCCCTTATCATCCATCATTGCACGTACCTTACCATTGCATGCACCTGCGGCAATAAAGTCTCCCACATGAAGAGTACCCTTCTGAACAAGGATGGTAGCAACCGGTCCTTTACCTTTATCAAGCTGAGCCTCAATAACAAGACCTCTTGCCTCACGGTTCGGATTGGCTTTGAGCTCGGAAACCTCAGCAGTAAGAAGAATCATCTCAAGAAGATTCTCAATTCCTTCTCCTGTATGTGCGGATACCGGAACAAAGATGGTGCTTCCGCCCCAGTCCTCAGGAATCAGTTCATACTCGGAAAGCTCCTGTTTTACACGCTCTACATTTGCACTTGGTTTATCGATCTTATTGATGGCAACGATGATCTCAACACCGGCTGCCTTTGCATGGCTGATCGCCTCTACTGTCTGCGGCATTACACCATCGTCTGCGGCAACGACCAGAACTGCGATATCTGTAGCGTTGGCACCACGCATACGCATAGCTGTGAACGCCTCATGTCCCGGTGTATCCAGGAATGTGATCTTCTGACCTTTGATATTTACCACGTAAGCACCGATGTGCTGTGTGATTCCGCCGGCCTCGCCTCTGGTTACGTTTGTATTACGGATGGCATCCAGAAGAGATGTTTTACCATGGTCAACGTGACCCATAACACAGACTACCGGAGGTCTCGGAACCATATCATCCTCATCCTCTTCGTCCTCTTTGAGGAGCTCTGCGATCACATCCACCTTTTCTTCCTTCTCAGCAATGATATCAAAGCCAAGTGCGATCTCCTCTGCCTTTTCAAAATCGATCTCCTGGTTTACGGTTACCATGACACCTTCCATGAAAAGCTTCTTAACGATCACTGACGGCTGCATCTTCATCGCGTCCGCAAGCTCACGGATAGTAAGCTTCTCCGGAATGGTGATCTCCTTGATCTCCGGTTTCTTCTCTTCCTGCTTCGGCTGTGGATTCGGTTTCTGAAGTGCTTTCGGGATTCTGGAATTCGGTCTGCGTCCGCCCTGATTTGGTCTGCGTCCGCCCTGGGTACCTTTCTCGAATTCTTTCTTCTTGTTCTTATTCTCTCTGTCACGCTCACGCTTGCTGTCCTTGGATGTCTTGGTCAGCTCCGGAGTGAATACAGCATCTGAAGAGCCACCGCTTCTTCTCTGTCCCGGACGCTGTCCGCCGCCCTGGCCACCACGGTTTGCTCCGCTGAAACGGTTGTCTCCGCTTCTTCCGCCTTCGGAACGTCCGCCCTGGCCTCCCTGGCCACGGTTTGCTCCACCGCCGAAACGATTTCCTCCGTCTCTTCTTCCTTCAAAGCTTCCGCCCTGACCTCCCTGGCCACGGTTTGCTCCACCGCCGAAACGGCTTCCGCCTCTTCCGTCATTCTGACGTGTGCCTCTGTTTCCCTCGCCCTGTCTTGCCGGACGTCCCTCACCATTCTGGGAACGGTTTCCGCCAAAACGATTTCCGCCGTCTCTTCTTCCCTCGAAGGTTCTTCCGTCACGATTTCCGTCTCTTCTTCCTTCCGGACGGTTGCCCTGCGGTCTTCCGCCCTGAGTACGATTCTGACCACTCTGACCGTTTCTCTGCTCACCGGACTCACCATTTCTTGTGTTTGCTCCTGCGCTTCTCTGACCGCCGTTCTGTGGACGTGCCGGTCCCTTTCTCTCGCCTGCTGCCGGTTTTCTTCTTCCTTTACCGCCATCGCTGGCATTCTGTGCATGAAATACACGGATGATATTTTTTTTCTTTTTCGGTGCTTCAGATTTGTTACCCTCTGTATTCACCGTTGTTGTCTTTTCTTCTGTTTTTGGAGTATCCAATTGTCTATATTGCTCCTTTCCCGATCTGTTGAATTTATCTTTTATCATTTCTATCGTCAAACCTCCTTACAGACGCCTGTATCATGCAGGTTATCTGCCGGATTCTTTTTCCAGCGCCTTCATGATCGCCTTTGCAAAATTTTCGTCCTGCACGGCAAGGCTGGCACGGAATTCTTTGCCCATTGCTCTGCCCAGGCTCTCTTTGTCTGAAAGGAAATATAACGGAACTTCATAATAGGTACACATATTCCGAAATTTCTTTTTTGTGTTTTCGGAGGCATCATCTGCCACCAGTGCCAGGAAACCTTTTCCTGTTTTTACGGATTTCTCTGTGGAAAATTCTCCGCTCACTGTTTTTCCTGCTTTTGTCGCAAGTCCGATGAGTGATAAAACCTTATTGTTTTTCAATTGATCCAAACTCCTTTTTGAGGTTCTGATACACTTCATCCGGAACTGCCATTTTCAAGGAACGCTCCAGGCCATGGTTTTTGATAGCCTTTTCCAGGCATTCCTCTGAGAAACAAAGGTATGCGCCGCGTCCGTTTTTCTTACCTGTAGCGTCCAGGATGATCTCATTCTCTGATGTCCTGAGAACTCGTATCATTTCCTTTTTGCTTTTCATTTCCCTGCAGCCGGTACACTGACGCATGGGAATCTTGGTTCTCGTTTTCATTATTCTTCGGCATCTCCATCTGCTGTTTCTTCAGCTTCTGTTTCTGTCTCTTCTGTATCTTCCTCTGTTTCTTCAAGCTCTTCGGAAACAGCCTCTTCTGTCATTTCTTCCTCTGCTTCCTCGTGTTCCTCATCGTAATCATCGTAGAAGTCACCGGACTCTCTTGCCTGTGTCTCGCTCTTGATGTCGATCTTGAAGCCTGTAAGTCTTGCAGCAAGACGTGCGTTCTGTCCTTCCTTACCGATAGCAAGGGAAAGCTGGTAATCCGGAACTACGACCAGTGCGGTCTTTTCATCCGGGTCAGCCATAACTGCGATAACCTTTGCAGGACTTAATGCATTCTCGATAAGGATCGCCGGGTTCTCATCCCAGTTGATGATATCGATCTTCTCACCGTGAAGCTCGTTAACAACTGCACCTACACGTGCACCGTTCATACCAACGCATGCTCCCACAGCATCTACATCCGGATCGTTGCTCCATACAGCGATCTTGGTACG
>NZ_JBDGAB010000020.1:0-5761 GCF_040910705.1 Blautia sp. RTP21359st1_E11_RTP21359_211015 | reverse complement strand
CTTCAAGAATGTAAACTTTTACTCGCTCAGTTGGCTGGAAGGTCTCACCCTTTACCTGTTCGTTCTCTGTAAGTACTGCGTCTGCCTTACCAAGGTTGATGCTGACATTTTTGCCCATTACTCTCTGAACAATACCGGTTACCACTTCTTTTTCGATTCCATAATACTGATCGTAAAGAACTTTACGCTCTTCCTCACGGATTTTCTGAAGAATGACATTCTTTGCATTCTGGGTTGCGATACGTCCGAATTCCTTGGACTGGATCTCAACCTTCATAACATCACCGATCTCTGCGTTCGTGTTTGTTTTCTGTGCATCCACCAGAGAAATCTCCAGCGCCGGATCCTCCACATGCTCTACAACAGTTCTGTCAGCGTAAACACTGAAGTCACAGGTCTCCGGATCGATCATAACGTGAACGTTATCTGCCTTTCCGAAATGGTTCTTACATGCCTGGATCAGTGACTGCTCAATTGCCTCCAGCAGTGTATCCTTACTGATGTTTTTCTCTTTTTCGAGAACGTCCAGCGCATCTCTTAAATCTCTGCTCATTTTTCTTTTTTCCTCCTGAATTTTACAGATTCGATTCTCTTTTAGAATTCGATCGCAAGACGAATCAGGGCAATATCTTTTTTATCAAAGGTACGTTCTGTGCCGTCTTCATCGATTGTCACACTGTTACTATCATATGCATTTAAAATACCGCAGAATTCTTTCTGTTTCTCGATGGGCCGGTAGGTACGGATCTCCACCAGCTTGCCAAGGCTTCTCTTAAAGTCTTTTTCTTTTTTAAGAGGCCGGTCAAGTCCCGGAGAACTGATCTCCATAATGTAGCTGTCCTCGATGAAATCCTGCTCATCCAGTATATCGCTGAATGCACGGCTTACGTCCTCGCAGTCATTGACTGTGATTCCGCCCGGTTTGTCGATATAGCCTCTGAGATACCAGGTTCCGGCTTCCTTGACATACTCCACATCTACCAGTTCAAAGCCCCTGGACTCCACGATCGGTGTAAGGATCGCCTCTGTCTTCTGTTCATATTCTTCCCGTCTGCTCATGCTTCCCACCTGCCTTTCCTATTTCTGCCTATTTCTGAACAAATTCCTTCTCAACAAATAGGAGCGGGCTCTCGCCCACTCCTATGCCAACAAGTTCTTAGTTTCGTTCATTGTAACACCAATGTCTGTTAAATGCAAGTATTAATTGCGATTTGAATTTCTGTTTATCTTTTACAGGATTTCTCCCGCTTTATAGCATGCTGCTATATAATCTCTCGGCTGATAATAAAAATCTGTATTATAGTCCGAAATATGTGCATCAATCCAGGAATGATAAATATCCCATATTCCTTTTTCGATTTCCGCATCATCATATATGTCTTCTATTAATCGCTCATATACTTCTCCAATATCCCAGTAATCCGGAACCGTATATCTGCACATGGATACATTGTCAAATTTTCCTTCTGGAATATTGCATTGCTCCATAAACTCTGCTGCAACTTTTTGTATTGGCTCACAGTGAAATACATCCGCATAATCGTATATTCTCTTTATGTTTTCTCTGCCAAGATAATCTGTGATTTCCCGCCGATGTTGTTTTCTGTTTCGTCCTATATACTCAATCAGGCTACAGGTAAAAAATAAATTGTTATTATTTTTTTTCGCCATATACGACCTCACTTCCTGCAAATTCCAAAGTATCCAATGCCGAAACTGTATGAAAACTGATCTGATGTGTGGGGTACTTAAATTTTACCAGTTCCCAGAAAGCAGATCTTGAGATCTTACCATCCAGATAGTTTTGCAGGTAATTGTAGATCGTATCATCTGCCATCGGTCCTTCCACAATATCATACTGATGTGCTTGTCCACTTCGACAGGAAATAATAAAGTCCAGCCATTCTTCTGTCATTTTCTCAAATCTAAGAATTTTTAATTCTGTATTTTCTGTATACTCGTACCTGTTAATGTATCCCTTTTCTCCATACCTTGTCGCCCACCGTTCTGCCTGTTTTTCGATGTTCGTACAATAGAAGCCAAAGTAGAAATCTTTGTTAAATCGGGCTTTTCTGATTTCCGGATACTCTACTATATCTTTACTTCCATGATATAAAGTCATATGCACTCCTTTTCAGATTGGACTTAACACAATAGTTTCCTGGAGCTATTATAACAAATGTGTATCGAAAATCGCAATATATTTTACTCTCACAAGAGCATCTATATCACGACACTCTCCCATTCTCCATCTCATACACCACATCCGCTACTTTCATCGTAGAAGTTCTGTGTGACACCAGCACGACGGTACGGTTGGCTTTATCTTCCTTCAGGGATTTCAGGATGATGCCTTCGTTCAGGGAATCCAGATTGGAGGTTGGCTCGTCCAGAAGAAGGCTACCAGCGCGGTTCCTTCCACTACGGGGTCCTGATGCCGGATAAAGTATTCAAAAACGCCGGTTGGGATCCGGGGATTTCCGTTTTCTTCTTCGGCTTTTACCCAGCCGGTTTCTGGGTCCACATACCAGAGAACAGTTTTTTTCCTCCGGTGCTGTGCAGAACAGTTCAAAATAGCTGTCCTCTTTTTTTACATGAAGGCGGATCTGTTCTTTATAATTCTTAAATTCACCGGCCAGTCTTCTTGGACAGGTTTTTTCCATGTAGTAGATTCCCATGAGAAAGGAGTATTCCCCCGGCTCATAGCGGTATCTGAGGTCTGTGTTCCGAAGAGCATGCTCAAAGGTGCTTCCGTAATTTACAAAATTGCAGATCTGCTGCACGGTCTCATCGCTTACCACGTGCTCCATGCGGCAGGCATCTTCTTCTGCAATGCGGCTTTCTACTCCTACATATTCCAGAAGCTGGGTGAAGTTTTCATGGCGATGGCGGCATTCCTCGCCCCGGATCCGTCCCAGCTCTGTGAGGCAGACGCAGATGTTTTTTTCTTCGATTTTTACGTAGCCCTGGGCGGTCAACTGTTTCAGACAGGCCAGAACCTCCCGTCTGCTCATCTTCATCCGCCCGCAAATCTCGGAGATTCCGATCAGGGCGTCCTTTTTTGCAAGAGAGCAAAGCTCCTCCAGTATGTCTTCCTCGATTTCTCTTTTGGATAAGGGTATGCTGTGGCCAGCTCTTCTGTGGATTCATATGTTATTTTTGTCATTGTTTTTTTCTGAACCTGTTTTATATTTGCGGCTGTGTTAGTTCAGTCTAACTCATTATAAAAGATGGCTCATATTTCTGTCAAGAGGGCAAAAAAATCCCCACCGGTCGGGTTAATTGTACCTGATCGGTGGGAAGTATATATTCTGTAAAATTGTATTCTCTTTATTTACGTCCAGTCGCTCTCCGCTTCTGCCAGCTTCTCCCTCAATGTTTTCTCAAGAGCCACAAAAGCCGGAATAAAGCTGTCGCGGATGAGCAGGATCATCTCATCTACTTCCTGCTCATTATATATATGGACAGATGTGTTACGCTTTTTCAGCATGAGCAGCCACACTGCTGAATCGTTTACGAAGCCCAGCTTATAGCCAAGCTGCAGGATTTCTCTCGGTGAACCGGTGTCTGCTCCTTCTGCCCCGTGGAGTCGCAGGATCTCCTGAAGAGCTTTCCAGGCAAGCTCGAAAGTCAGGTTGAACTGTCCGATCACGCCGGTTCTGTAAATATCGTTGTTATCCGCAAGTTTGAAATCTGCATTTCTTAATATAGTAAGACAATTAGAAAAATTATCAAGCTTTTTCATAGATCACAACTCCATCCTTTTTAATTTCTTTTTTGAGTTCTTCGGAAATTGAAGCATCTGCATTAATTACATCAAACATCAGAAGTGAATGGATATTTTCTTTGATATCCCAGTAAAAGGAATCAAAATCTCCTCCATATACAGCAATATCTACATCACTTCTTTCTGTATTGTTTCCTCTTGCACGGGACCCAAAGAGGATGATCTTTCTGACAGAATGTTTTGTGGCAAATGAAAATAGTTCTCTTATAACTCTTTCCGGAAGATCATATCGCATTTTTAACGCCTCCCATTTTCATATAACCCTATCATATCCTATCTGCCAGTTATCCGCAATCCTCTTCGCGTCTTTTATACCCTCGGCTTCACACCCTTCGTATCTCTCTTAGCCAGCTTAACTTTATTCAGCACATACGGCTTATCATGATATTCAATGGCATACTCCTGCCTGCTTTCCAAAAGATACGCATGGTGGATCCGGTCTTCGCCGGTAAGCTTCATGCCGCGGACACCCATAGCGTTTTTCTTAGTGACGGAGATCTCGGTTTTCATGATACGGAGAAAGTAACCCTTTTCAGACTGGAACACAACCTGATCCATCTCGTCCGCTGCTCCTACGAATACAAGGCGGTCATCCTCTGCAAGCTTGGTGGAAACAATGGTACGCTTGGAAGCACGGAACTCTTCTCCTTTTACCAGCTTGCACATGCCGTTCTCTGTAACAAAGAGCACTGTGGAGGCTGCCACCTGGCTCAGCGGTGCCACATAAAGGATCTGCTCGGAAGTACTATCATAATTACCCAGATTATCTGCCGGAACACCTTTATCACGGAAACGCACCAGCGGGATATCCTCTGCCTTCACGGTGTGGAGCTTGCCGGTATCTGTAAAGATACAGATCTTGTCCGTATTCATGCAGGTAAAGACATAGCGGCTCTCTGCATGAGCGGCATCCTTATTACGCTCGTAGGCATTCTTGTCAATGAGACGCATATATCCGAAACGATCCATCAGGAAGCAGACTTCGGTCTCTTCCATCTTCTTCTCCTCATAAACAGCTTCCTCGGCGTTTTCAATGGAAGTCTTACGCTTACTGCCGTATTCCTTCTTGATCTGATCCAGTTCACCCATGATCACTGCTGCCATGGAGTCATAATTATTCAGGATATCCTCATAAGCAGCAATGTTCTTCATGGTTTCCTCATGCTCCTTCATCAGAGCATCGATCTCCAGACCGATCAGCTTGTAAAGACGCATGTCCAGAATAGCTGCGGCCTGTTTTTCTGTGAATTTCAGGGTTTTTGCCGCTTTTTCGGAGGTCTTGGTCTTGAATTTAATCCCTTCTGTGATACCATCGGTCAGGCATTTCTTTACCTGGTCACGGCTCTTGCTGCCACGGAGGATCTCGATGATCAGATCAATGACATCGCAGGCTTTGATAAGGCCTTCCTGGATCTCCCGTTTCTCCTGTTCCTTGGCAAGAAGGGTTGTATATTTTCTGGAATTTACTTCAAATACAAAGTCCACATGGTGAGCAATGATCTGCTTCAGTCCCAGTGTTTCCGGTCTTCCGTCTGCAACTGCCAGCATGTTGACACCGAAGGTATCCTCCAGTCGGGTCTTCTTATAGAGCATGTTGGTAAGGTTCTCCACGTCTGCATCGCGCTTCAGTTCCAGAACGATACGGATCCCCTCTTTGGAGGACTGGTTGGAAATATCCACGATATCTGTGGTCTTCTTGGTCTCTACCAGGGTTGCGATATCATTAAGGAATTTTCCGATGTTTGCACCGATCATGGTGTAAGGAATCTCTGTGATCACCAGCTGCTGGCGACCGCCCTTCAGCTTCTCTATTTCCACCCGTCCACGGATACGGAGCTTACCTGTTCCAGATTCATAGATCTTTACAAGGTCGTCCTTATTTACTACGATACCACCTGTCGGAAAATCCGGGCCCTTGAGATAACGCATCAGCCCACGGGTGCTGATATCATTATTCTTCATGTATGCCTTCAC
>NZ_JBDGAB010000019.1:0-64271 GCF_040910705.1 Blautia sp. RTP21359st1_E11_RTP21359_211015 | reverse complement strand
ATAAGGACTGGATATGGGCTCCTGTTAAGTTAAGAAGAACTGACATTAATTATATAAATAAATACTGGGGAGCCTGTGAAGATAAGAGCGCCCCTGTATTAGAAAAAATACATAACAAGTACTATCTGAGATTTTCTTTTACGGAAACCGTAATTTTAAGCGATACACCTATTGCAAAACAGATTATCTGTGCAGTAGACCTTGGAATCAATACAGACGCAGTATGTAGCATAATGAAAACAGATGGAACTATCCTTGCAAGAAAGTTTATCGATTTTACAAGTGACAAAGACCGGATGATTCATGCGATGAACAGAACACGCTGTAAGCAGTCCAAGTACGGTCCAAAAAGCACCAGAGGCCTTTGGGCTTATGTAAAGCGCTTAAATGCAGACCGTGCGAAAAAAATATCAGCGGCAATCGTAGAATTTGCATCCCAGCAGTCCGTAGATGCTATCGTAATAGAGCATCTGGATTTCAAAGGATGCAAGAAGCGAGGAAGTAAAGCGCAGAGACTGTCTATGTGGAATCACGGAATCATCCGTGAGAAAGTAGAACAAAAGGCGCACCTCCTCGGCATAAGGATTGCAACAATCTGTGCATGGAAAACAAGTGCTCTTGCTTTTGATGGAAGCGGAAGCGTTGCCAGAGATGATAATAACCATGCACTTGCAACGTTCACGACAGGCAAGCAGTATAACTGCGACCTGAGCGCCAGCTATAATATCGGCGCCAGATATTTTATCCGTGAACTCCTTAAATCTATTCCGGCGACGGAAGAGTCCCGCGTAAAGGCAAAAGCTCCTGACGTTGGGCGTAGAACCTCCTGTACATTATCAACACTGCGGGCGCTTGCAAAAGAGCTTTCCGCAGCGTAGAGATGTATTTGCCCACCTGTCTATGTTCTAGTTTTTGTATGGGTCTCTGTTTCGTCAGATTCAGAGATTTAGCATTCTTCGGGATGCTCTTACTAAGCTTAAACCGTATTCAGAGACAGGGCGCTTTACCGATTAAAAAGGTAGAGGGGGCATGACACATTACTTGAAGCACGTGACTTAAGTCATGTGAGGTTCACAGTTGGAATCATCGCGCTAATCTTTTCCTTTGCAAAATAAGAAAAAACATGCTTAGACGGCCCAAAAAGCCGTCTTTTTTATTTTTTATATAGAATATTTTTCAGTGTTTATTTTTTAAAAAAAAATATTTTTATTTTTCGCACTTTTTTTTATTTTATTTAGCATATTGGAATTGCACCAAAAAAATGATGCAAAAGAAACTCGTTAACGAAGACCATGATTCCGTTGCAACCTGGTCATATAAGACCGGCGGTTTTATGGGATTTTAAATAAAAAATAAAATCATGAGGCATCACCTGTTATCAGTACAGGGCGCAAACGGACGAACCGGAGCGTGATGAGAAACGAGATGCTGCTGTAGTAATACAGCAGGGATTGCCGTGGATTCCACGGGTGCTGCAGATGCAGCATTTGACGGGTGTTTTTTGTTGCCAAAAAAAAGAAAGAAAAAATAGCAACAAAAGAATACCAATATTTTCCTGGATAACAATTTATCAACGGAGAACGGGAAGTCCCCGGCCGACAAAAAGTCGTCCGCGGGTCAAATATTCCGGTTTTAACTTCGCACGTGGGTCAGAATCCCCGTTCGTGCACTGCACTCAGCCTTACGGTTTCGCTTGTCAGCCTCTACGAGGCTTGGTTACGAGCCGGAACGGCGAGTTATCAATCAAAAAGGACGATATCATCAACAATTACTAAAACAACGTTAAGTGAACGGCCGAGCGGCAAGAAGTCGGCGGGGACCAGCAGATAAGGCTTTGAATCAGCTGGGGCACCAAAGGGGTTAAGGCGCGTTTCAGTACCTCAATAAGCCTAAGGACACGTTGCAATGTCTAGATGTTGAAAAACACGTATATTCAGAAATAAATATAGGGTTAAACGTAGGACGCGGGGGCTCGCACGCAATTGCTGCGAATGCCGAGGATGCTTAACCTATGCGGAAGAACAGAGAAGAAAAGAATGTCTTCCTCATAAGTTAAGTATCCTGAACATGCTTAATGAACGAAAGTGAAGGATGTGAGGGGCGGCGAAAAATATAAGGTGACTTATATGACCACATCCGCAGAGAGTCGTGAGACTCACTGCAATAAGGCATGCGCTGCTAATAACAGCGACTATTCAAAGCCGTCATGATATGCGAGGCGAACGACTCATTATACGGGTGTCATTACTTTTTGGAGTGGGCTGAGTGTGGATTGGCATAGTTTTTCTGGAAAAATAACTCTTTTTGTAGTTATTTTTTCTTCATATTCCTTCATAGGAGAAACTATGTCAACCCGCTCAGCTCACTCCTATTGCCGGGGTCATATGGCGCAAGCTCAAATTTATCGACAAAGTGCTACTTTTTTCGTATGTTAAACGTTGTGAAACACAAAACCCGGCAACTTAACGACTGCCACAGCGTCTGGTGTAGGTGAACGCCAGTTCACCGAAACAAATGCCAGATACCTAGTGTATACGACTGACTGCTGAGCGTTAGCCAATAACCAATAGAACATCGTAGAATTACATGCATGTCGCAGCATGAAAAACTGGGAGCGAATAGGCGTAAGCCTATTCAGCGACGCTCTAAATCTTTCAGATTTACTTGCTTGAAAAGCAAGTAAAGATGTGAAGATTTGAGCCATTACAAAATACTTATACACTCCATATTGGTTTGTCTCTAGCACAAATACTGGCAATAGGCTGGGTGTAGGAATAGAGTGGCGTAGCATGCAGGCAGCAATGGGAAAACAATGAGAAACTGTCTGGCTGTTGTGCGGCTGCTTTTTTTAAGACTCCGTGCGTTTTGCATATTAAACTTGTATAAAATTTTTGATACAAAGAAAGGAGCCTTATTATGGGTAAAATGTTTACAACAAAGAAGAGAGTAAGACCGGTATTCGTTGAGGATACAGACAAGACTATGTTTGCGGAGGTATGCCCGGCGTACGGACTTCCGGCAGATTTTTACGAGATGGGCGCTATGGATGAACTGGGCTTTTATTATGTCCTTAAAAGCCTCAAGAATGGAATGGCGGAGTTCTCTGACCTTAAAGGATATATGTTTTCTGTTCCATTTGAAGACGGCGTTAACATGATGATTCGCGAAGCACTCCAGGAGATTCACGAGCTTGCAGATAAAGCAGAAATGCTCGGTATAGAGGATATCAGGTCTTCTGCAGCAGTGAATGAGGCCAGAAGAGATATCCGTGCACGTATTGCAACCCTGAACGAATCAAAGAAGGTTGCAAATACGGACATGATGACCGTATTAAAGGATATGGGTCTTAATGAAGAAGGATACAGAGTTGGATGCCGGCTCAATGGGATTGTTTATGAATTCGTTTCATACCGTCCTGATGCTGGTGATAATCCTTATGTTCTTGAAAATGTGTCAAATAGAAACCCGATAAGTAGATACCGTTTTGTTTCTTTTGAAATGTTGTCAACGGCTATCAGAAACTACGCTTCAAGCGAAAAGGAAGATGGTGGAACTGCTGAATATTTCCGCTTGATGGCATTGGCTAAAAAGATGGTCCCGGTAGTAGAGAACATTGAAACCGTTGTGCCAAAGAAAGCCGATGCTGCTGTGTTGCTGATAAAGGCTGAGACTCCAGTCACAACCGAAGAAAGCGGACAGCTGCGGTTTTGCTAATTATACAGAAAAGAACAAGTACATTTTTGTGCTTGTTCTTTTTTTTAGTTTTTTTTCGCAAAAAAATTAACCATTCGTGTTTTTTCGGCATACTACATATACAAAAACAAATACGAAGGAGGACTCGTTTATGAGACTTACAATTTCAGGAAAGAATTTTACATTAACAGAAGGGATTAAAGACGCAGCAGAAGAAAAAATCAAAAAGATTGAACGCCTGGTTGGAGACGATGCTTCTGTCGCGGTTCTGGTGTCTGCAAAAAAAGGAAAAATCAATGCAAAAAGGGCAGAGGTTACCGTTAAGTTCAATGGAAATGTAGTAAGGGCAGAAGTTACGGATGATGACTTATATAAAGCAATGAATGATGCCGTTGATATTGCAGCAGAGAGAGTAAAAAAAATGAAGGAAAAAGGAAGAAAAAGAGCCGGCAGTAAGACCATCCGCGAGGCTGATGCTACAGAGGTAGCTGATGCATGCACATCTACATATGACGCTGCGCAGATGGTTAAGATGATTGACCGCGAGAAGATGATTGCTGCAGAGGTAATGTCAAGAGAAGAAGCCTGTGTAGAAATGGAGTATACAGACCATGATTTTTATGTATTCCGTGACTCTGACCGTGATGACACGCTGAGCATTCTGTATAAACGAAAAGAAAAAGGATATGGTCTGCTGGTGGTAGATGAGCCGTTTTAAAAAGCGCAAAAGAAACAAGATAGCCAGAAAAAGAGAGGAGTGAGAACGAGAAACGCCGGCAAGTTACTGCCGGCGTTTTGTTTTGTCGTCGCAAAATACACTGCATTTTTCAGCATATTGTCTCTGACACAGGAAACAAGCAGCAGTACAGGAGGCGGTATGTATAGTCAGCGAACACTACAAAGAAAACAGGTATACAAGAGAATCCCTGATTTCAGATGTAATCGGCGAAGGAAATGTTGTGGATAGTTTCGTCGTGGATAGAGGGCATCCAAACGGGCCGGAAATCCATTCTGTAACAGACACCGGAATCATCGTTGTACATAATCAGAGAACCGGAAAGATGGTAACAAAACTGATTGCCAGGCCGGGGCAGGTTAAGAGATACTATGACGCAGAGGGAAGAAACGCACCACAAGACATTTTGGCTATCGCAAAAGAGCATCTGAAAAAAGGATACAATAACATATAGCGTTCTAGAAGAAAAGAAAAAAAAAAAGCAGCGGAAAGATTATCGTTCCCGCTGCTTATTGCTTTTATGCGGCGATGTCTTTGGCTGTTGCCTCGAATTTTCGCTTCAAAACGAACAAGAGCGTATCGTCAAGTACGTCCTGCACTCCAATCAAGGTGCCATCATCACGAACATCATTGACAATATATTCTTCTGTATTGAATCCAAATTTGTCACCCATTACCTGCAGTAATTCTTCATCTGTCGCATCTTCCTTAACTGCAAAATTCTTGCATAATACAGTATCCCAATAATGTACTGTATAAGCAACCATCGGCTGCTCGTAACAGATTCCAGTTTCAACAATACCAGTCGGATAAAAGTCGCAGATTACATATCCAAGGTCAATGTTATAGTCACTTTCATGCTGCTCCTGTTTTGTATCTTCCTTTGTTGCACTCAGTACACAGAAGATATCGGAATCCAGGCATCCGTTTTCAAGCATTCTGTGCAATGTCTCTTCAATACATCCGGACAAATCAATATCTCGGTTGATATCTTCAACAACAGGTCCGATGATATACGTTGATTTGCTCGCACAGCATGTGACCTCATAAATCGCTTCATTTTCCTTTAACAGTTCTTTTAAGATTTCCATAAAATATTTTCCCCTTTCGTTGTTTGTGAATTAAATCGTCAAAAGAAATATGAAAAATATGGATAAAAAGAAAAAAGTGGAAAGGCTGGTGAACGGAAGCACAGCCAGAAATATAGATTTTTCACAGACGTTTTCTCACCGTGAGAAAAAACATGCCTATAGGAAATCCGTAGAATAAATAACTCGCAAAAAAACACGCCTGCCTTGTTTTTAAGCATATTACTTACAACAAAAAAAGAACCGAAAAGGAGTTGTAAGTATTATGACAAAGAAAGCAGAAGAAAAGACATTATGGGAAACTCAGGGAAGAAGTTTTGTACGTGATTTGGATTACGGAAAAAAGGGCGAAGAGCGTATTGCCAGACATCTAAGAAAGTATAAAAGCGTTGTAGACGTCAGAGATATTAGCAATACAAGACGTGGAATCGATGATGATATTGATTTTGAAATCGTTTATGCAGATGGCCATGTGTCCACTGCTGAAATCAAAACCGATACTATGGCACACAGGACGGGAAATCTGGCTTATGAGAAATTCTCACACAGAAACCCGGGCTGTTTTGCAAGAACAAAGGCAGACCATATCATTTACCTGTTAGACCATACAGGTGAAGCATTTGTACTGGACCCGAAAAAATTCAGAGCGTTCATTGCTGAAATGGAGGCAGACCAGGATAAGGCGAAATCACTTAGGGTGACATGGAGAAAGATGGGAGAGGGTGCTTCCGGATATCTGGTCCCGATTAAAAGTATTCTTAAAACGGATGTAGTAGAGGCTAAAATGATGGTCGCAGCGTAATCTTTATATGCGGTTCTTCTCACCGTGAGAAGAACCGATACGATAAAGCATCGTTTCCTTTTTTGCAGAAAATCAGCATATTGTATGTGAAGAGGCCGGCACAGCCGGTCATACGACAACAAGGAGGCGATAATTTTGAACTCACAAATGGAACAATTTTTTAAAGTGATGCTTGCGCTTGTAATGACAGTCATCTTAATCAGTACATTGGCGGGTTATCTGAAAGAAAACTATTCAAGTTTCGATATCCAAGATGAAACAACCGAGACAACGAACAACGAAAAATAACGCAGAATGTAGGAGGAGGGCTCAACATGGCAAAAAGAAGATTTGCAAGCAAATTCTATAATTGTAGTTACGATTCACTAGTGCCTGTTGGAAAAGCCCCTGCAAACAGGCTTATCCCATGTACAGTATACGGGGAAATCACAAAAGAAACTGTCGCTGAATTAAAAGACAGATTTGCTTTTCAAATGTTTTCCGAATCCGCAAAAGATAAAAATGGAGATTTTCCCGGGATAAGGTTTTCTGTGAAAGGAACAATGCCGAATGGAAATCTTAAAATTGCAAAGGAATTTTTAAAAGAAAAGGAAATGCGGCTACGGCATGATAAATCTGTGTATATGCACTTTGAGATTCCTGGAGGCTATTTATACTCCGGATGGAAAAGCGGGCGGAAGACAAAAATAAAACCGGAAGACTTGCCTAAAAGTTATGTACGCATTTCTAACTACAAAAAGAACGGATATATGGAGACAGCAGGTGTCGTGGATATGATATATGAACCGGGCCCATTCCATAACCACACATTCAAAGATGATTTTTTGTATATTGCATATAAAGAAAGATTGCCTGAGGCAAAACAAGGCTGTTGGTCAGAATTGCTTGAAGCATGCGACGAATATGTGTTCGGAAATGATATCATCAATGTATTAAAAGGGATTGAAACAAATAATCCAGATAATCAGGAATTATTGGATAAAGTACAGACAATAAAGTCACAAATGGTTGTGCAATACAATGCGTATGTGGACCAAATGAGACAAGACTTTGGCAGGGAAGAAAAATATATTAAAGATTTCTCAGAACTAAAATGGTAATTTCTTGTCGCAAGATGCGGCGACTGCTTGGTTGTAAGAAAAGGCTAAAAAATTACAAAAATATGTGATTTTCAGGCCTTTTCTATACATCTATTTGAAAAATCTGGGTTTGTCGTATAGATGTAGAAACCACTGCTTCTAAATATAGTTTCCATAAATAAATGATGATGTTATTGATAACGCTATGACAAAGTTATGTTTTTTTGCTTAAAAACAATATAAAAAATGATTTTTTCTTTGGAAAGTATATATCTGCAACTGTTTACTACTATTACCATGTCAAGCAGCGTAACGAAAAGCAAAAAAAAGGAGGAAAAATAAAATTGGAACGGAAGAAACATATTCGAAATCTTGACCGCATCCGGCAAATGTCTGTTGAGGAACTGGCCCCGTTGTTGGTGCATGAGTCCTACGAGTTCGACGTAGACTATGATTGGGAAAATCCTATAGAAACATATGATGCCGTTTATAATTCCCCTTCTTGAGGTGTCTTCAATAATTACGACGATGCTCTTGATGATTGTATACAGTGGCTGAATGAGGAACCGAAAAATGACGGTAATGATTCGTTGAACATAAGTTCACCGCCACCAGGCGTTGACGGAGTTTCTGACTCCCCGCACACGTCAAGCAACCTCCGAACCGATGGACAACCAGACTGTTCGGGGTCGGACCGCTTATAGCAATCCTTCCACGACGGCCAGCCTGGCCGCGGTATTCCGTCCTTTGGTAACATGGTAGTATCTTTCATGAATCAAAGTTTTCGTGTTCAGCTTTGCACGTGAGCCAGAATCCACGTTCGGAGTTCTGTAACGGGCCCCGCTAAGCCTGAGTTACCAAAAAAAATAAAATATTTTTTCTTTTTTCGTCAAAAACAATATTTATTCAGCATACTATATATGTAACAAGATAAAAACAATCTTGCACATGACTTAAAGCCTATGGCATTGCATAAAATCACCGTTACCATGCTTTCTCAGTTGGTTAGAGCAACCGGCTCAACGCCGAAGGCGTGCGAAGAAAAAGATGTGACAGAGTCACAGATTTGGCGAGTAACCGGAAGGTATGAGCCGGATTAGTGGATTTAAAGTTAAATTAAATATAGTATTAATTATATGGACGCTTAGCTCAGTTGGTTAGAGCAACCGGCTCATAACCGGTCGGTCCTGGGTTCGAGTCCCAGAGCGTCCATTTCTCGTAAAAAATACTGCCACTGATTATTGAGTTAAAAAAATCATAGGTGGTATTTTTGATAAGTATCGAGTATAATTACTTAACTCGATGGTTTTAACGGAGAACGGGAAGTTCCCGGTCAACAAAGAGTCGTCCGCGGGCCAAATGTTCCGGTCTTAACTTCGCATGTGGGTCTGAATCCCCGTTCGTGCACTACACTCAGCCTTACGGCTTCGTTTGTCAGCGGCAAAAGCCGCTTGGTTATATTTATTCTGGTAACGAAGGCGTAAGCCCGAGTTATCAACAAAGGCATACCCTCTTTTTGTCATATGTTTTTTGTATGACACTACTCTTCTACTCTTTTGAACTTTGAAAAATGGAGGTTGTTTTATTATATATAATAACAACATAAGTTTCATTTATTTATTATATGCTACAAATGCCGCTATTTGCAAGGTTTCTAGGACTTTTTAGCGTAGATTTACGGATGAACTTACGTATTTATGTGGATAAACTTACGAAATGATAAAGGAGCGACAACCGTCTAAAAATGGAGTTGTTTTTCTGATATGAAAAGGTAGTTTTTTGGAGGAATTAGCGGATAAATCTGGCGCAAAAACCGTATTTTTATAGATATTTTGTAACTTCCGTCCAGAATAAGAGCTTTTCGTTATTGTATCCCGGCCATATGTGGAGAAAAATTCAATTGCTTAACCGTCTAAAAATGGAGTTGAAAAAATATTCCGTCCAAATATGGAGCATTTTTTATAACAAATAATAGATGGGCTCCTTTTTTGTACGGAAGTAAAAATCTAAAGCCGTTCAAATATGGAGCTTTTTATATCAAGAATAAAGAAACAAAAAATAGTACACATTACGTATCGTTTATCCATGAAAAATCCCATGGATTACGTTTACAAAGCGGTAATTTAATATTTTGAAGAAGTAAAATAAATATGTCGACATGATTAAGCTTGTCTATCCCGTCTAAATATGGAGTGTATATGGTTATATGTTAATTTTCAGAGAAATCTAATCTATAAACTCCATATTTGGACGGTCAAAAAAAATATCAAATACAAAATTTACTCCATATTTGAACGGGATAGTAAATTACTTCCGTTTGAATATGGAGTTTTTTTTACGTCTAAATGTGGAGTCGCCCAAAGAATAAAATGTACGCTCCATATTTGGACGGTAAGAGCCTTTACCGTTCATTTTGGAGTTTTGGTTGCTTTTTTTGGCATGCGCTGATATAATATCTATTAGTTTACCGTTCATTTTGGAGAAAATCCAGTCTAAATTGGAGTGTGACAAATTGAGAAAAAAAGAAGAAAACACAGATGTATTATATGAATGTCATGGAGACCTGTTTTCAAAGTCAAATACATTAATAGATAGTAAATACAAGGCTTCATTAATGGAGCAAAAATTGTTAAACATTGTTCTCTCAAAACTACAGAAGCGGCAATATAACGATGAAGGCGAAACTGGGGGATTAGTTTGTTCGATGAAGGCTGCAGAACTCAGAGAGTTATTGAGAGTATCTGGAGGAAGTTTTTATACACAATTAAATAAAGCAGCAGCGGCTATGACATCTAGGACGATTGGTTTTGTAAATGATGATATAAAAACATTCAAATACATATCATTAATTTCAATGTCTGAATATAAAAAAGGTACTTTTACCGTAAAGTTTAATTATGAATTGAAAAAATATTTAACACAAGAGGCCCCGTTTACAATGCTAGACCTCCCTGTCATACTTTCATATAATAGTGTTTATGCACTTCGTTTGCATGAAATATTGTTATCAGAATGCTATAATAAGAAAAAACCTGGTGTAGCAAAATATACTAAAAAAGAGGCGACAAAAGGACATTATAAAATAGAAATTGGATTGTCTGAATTAAAGCTGTCGTTAGGCGTCGTAAATGCAGAGACTAGCGCGGTGCAGAAAGTGCTGGCTGGCTCTCCTACTCCTGATTATGATAAAGCTGTAGAAAAGGCAACGGAAAAAAGCTTTTCTGATTGGTATGAGTTCCGAAGGAAAGTCATAGAGGTTGCCGTGAAAGAAATCAATAGAGTGGACAACGGAACATTTGTTTCGTATGAACCTAAAAAGGCTGGTCATGGTGGAAAAGTTTACGCGATTACTTTTTTTGTGGAACTCGGAAATAAAGAAAATGAAGAAGAGAAAAAAACAGAAGCAACTAAGAAGAGCAAATCGCAGTTAAGCCAGGAGGAACAATTTGAACTTTTCTTTAAAGTTAAAACACTTATAAAAGAAGAATTGTCGTATGATGACATAGGTGTTATATGCAAAGCTGCGGAATATGATATTCAAAAAATTGAAAAGGCATATATGGTAGCCTCCTCTTCTACTAATGCTATTGATAATTTAGTCGGATTTATGATTAAGGCTATCAAAGAAAATTACGATTTGCCGGTTAAAAAAGAAAATGGTAAAAAACAAAATAAATTTAATAATTTTCATCAGCGAGATTATAATTTTGATGAGTATGAAAGGGCTTTATTAAATAGGGACCAAGCGTAAAAGAAAGAAGAGAAAAGGATGCATACTCCTCTTCTCTTCTTTTTTCGTTTTCTCACCGTGAGAAAATATGAAAAAAATTAGAATATCTCGTTACCAAGTTCTGATATCTTTTTATTGAGTTTATCACGCAATTCCACTAAATCGTCGAACGCCTGCTTCTTTTCAGAATCCTTGAATGTAGCATTTCCGCTGAAGATATAGTCAAAATCCTTTGCACATTTGGAAATAATCTTTGCACCGCTCCTGCTTCTTACTATAGTCTTTGACTTTGGCTCGTCGGTTTGTCCAGATGTCCTTGCGATTAAAGAAATAATCCAAGGTCTTGTTATATTTTCGGCTTGATTTTCTACTAATTCGTTTGATATGGCCAGTGCTATTAATTCTTGCTTATCTTCCGGCAATTTCGCTGCCTGGGTTAAAGCTGTCCAGGACACCCCTTCGTCTGCAAATTCTTTGAGCTTGGGAATCAATTTGTTCAAAGATTGATATCTGTATATCGTCTTCGGAGAAGTATTCATTTTTCTGGCAACAAGTCCATAAACTAAATCTTTTTTTGCAGGCATGCCATCCTTCTCTTCTTCTGCTGTAATATTATCCAGCAGCACAGAAGCAACATTTGCTAAAACTGAGGGCTTTAAGTCACGGTTCTGCATATTCATATCAATTAAGCGGATTTTTCTTTCGGTGTCAGATAGCGGAGGTTCTGTTACAATAACAGGTAATTCTTCCAACCCGGCCTCTTTCGCAGCAAGAAAACGACGATGTCCGGATTCAATCTGATATTTTTTTCCATCATCTGTATCTATTGGATAAGCCATGATAGCACCTTTGAACCCATTATGCTCAATTTCAGAAGAAAAGTTGACGATTGAACCAAGCTCTATTTTACCAAAAATAGATTCATTGTCGGGGTCCATGACAAGCTGTGTAATAGGCAGAGTGATTAAGTTATTATTTTCCTTTGCCTGCTCAATGAGTTCTGCTTCCCTCTTCTCCTCTTCCAGCTGAGGAAACTTTCTCCTTGTGAATGATGGTTCATCCATATTGGCGAATAAATCTTTAGACATTAAGCTCATCTCCTTCTATTTGGGATATACGTGATAAAATTTCTTCCGCAAGAGAGGCATATTCTTTTGCTGCTTTTGCGGCAGCCTTGTTGCGTGTTAAGTATTCAAAAATACTTTGATGAAAAAGAGTTTGCTCGCTAAGGCTTACATTCTGATGAATTTTTGTTTTAAAAATAGAAGTCCCAAGTTCCTTGGTGAGCCTATTTAATTGGTTTAGTACAGTTTTTGAGATGTTTGTTCTATTATCATATTTATTGACTACGATGCCCAAATATTTCAGTTTCGGATTTGATGCATCCTGTACCTCATATACGCTCTCATCGAGAGACATTAATGCAGTTATACAAGCAGCATCAAGTACGGTAATTGGAATAAGGTAGTCTGTTACACTCAGGCATAATACGTGACCATGATTCGGGCTCGGTGAGACATCTATAAATATAAAATCATATTCTTCTTTAAGCCGCCGTATGATATTTTTAAAAACAGATGTCTTGTATGCCGGTGATAAGTCTGTTACATATGTGTTGGCTGGAATTAAATCAAGATTATCTTTGACTGTGAGAATTACATTGTCAAGAGTCATTGAATTTTCAAAAACGGATTTTATTGTTTTCATACTGTCTCTGGATTTCAGCTTATCTTCTCCGAGCATGAAGTATGTAATGTCAGCAGACTGTCCGTCGAGGTCAATGACAAGTACTTTATATTTTTGGCTTAAATAATAAGCGAGATTGTATGTGATAGTTGATTTCCCTGTTCCACCCTTTTCAAAAATAGATGATAAGACTATTCCTTTTCTCACAACTATTCTCCTATTCTGTAAAATGTATTTTATAGTTTAATATTTTGATTAAATAAATTATATGATAAAAAATAAAGAAAATCAATAAAAAAGCATTAAAAAATATCAATTTTATTCAGATTCACGATAAAGCTGAAGCCTTTGCCGGATTGAGATTAACGGAGAACGGGAAGCCCCCGGCCGACGAAAAGTCGTCCGCTGGTCAAAGGTTCCGGTTTTAACTTTAACTTCGCACGCGGGTTTGAATCCCTGTTCGAAGTTAGGCAACGAGTCCTGCGAGGCAGGCGAGTTATCAAGCGTGCTCTGGTACCGACGCCGGCAAAGCCGGGGAGGTATCATATTTATTCTCTGTACTCAGCCTTACGGCTTCGCTTGTCAGCCTCTACGAGGCTTGGTAACGACTCCGGCAAAGTCGGGGAGTTATCGAAGGCGACCGCAGTTTTTTCACCCGTCGATAAATTTCTCACCGTGAGAAAAAGAAAAAAAACAACAAAAAAAGGTGAGTATTCAGCATATTGTAGATGACTGAATACTTATTTTTTTTAAAGGAGAAAAAAATATGGCTATAGAAAGAAATAAAGATGAAAGAGAAACTCATATCTGTATGTCAGGAAATTCAAAAAAAATGCAGATATTTACAACTGAATATCATATTATGCGAAGGCTTGATAAATATGTAGCAGAATCTGAAGCATGGAAAGTAATCGAGGTAGGAAAAGTAAATGGAAAAGTAGTATCAAAAATATATGAAGCACCAAGAGAATTGCTTTCTATGAAGAAGAAAAAAAGAGTTATGACTGAAGAACAGAGACGACAGGCAGCAGAAAGGCTTGCCGCGTACCGTCAGAAGAAGGCAGGGGACACTGCTACTGCTTCAGGCGTTGAGCCGGATAAAGAATATGAGGAGGAAGATTTTGGTCTGGAGCTGGAAGAGGATGAAGAAAAAGAAGCAGAAGATGTTTCCGGCATGGATGAGAATTCCGGAGCAGAAACTACTTCTAACCAGAGCGGGGAGTCACCGAGGCTTTATCCAGAAAAATCAAAACCAAAGATTGTGAAGGTAAAAAGTGTGATTGAGGAAGTAGACCGAGGAAGGTAATGCTTATGAGATTGTTTTTCTCACCGTGAGAAAACTTAATTTTATTCTCTGTACTCAGCCTCTGCAAGACTTGGTAGCGAAGCCGTAAGGCTGAGCTATCAAAAACAAAGATTTTCTTTTACCAAGTTTCTCACCGTGAGAAAATCGGTGAGAAAAAATATTTCCGCAAATTTTTTTAGTAAATCAAAAAATCTGCATAGTAAAAGTAGAAAACAATGGAGGTAAAAACTATGCAGTCAAATAATAAACCGGTATGTAACTTTTGCGGAGAAGAAATTATAAAACCAAAACGTGCTTATCGCTCTTCTCTTAATGGATGCCTTATCTGTGAAGAATGCGTTAAGATTTTATACGGTAAAACATATAAAAACATTGAAAACATTTCTGCAAATAAGAAAGGCAGAAGGATGACACCAAGAGAGATGAAACATGAACTTGATAAATACATCATTGGTCAGGATGACGCAAAAATTGCGATGTCAATTGCTGTGTATAATCATTATAAACGAATGGATATTGATTCTGATGTAAAGATTAACAAGAGCAACATTCTTCTTATGGGTCCAACTGGAAGTGGAAAAACATTATTAGCCCAGACCATCGCCAAAATGCTTGATGTGCCATTTGCAATCGCTGACTGCACCTCTCTCACCGAGGCAGGTTACGTGGGTGATGACGTTGAGAATGTAATTCTCAAATTGATTCAGGCTGCAGATGGAGATGTTGATAAGGCCGAGCATGGAATCATCTTTCTTGACGAGGTTGATAAGATTGCAAAATCCAATGTCGGGGCAAGTCTTACGAAAGACCCGTCTGGGGAAGGTGTCCAGCAGGCACTGCTGAAGCTGATTGAAGGCACTACTGCAAACGTTGCACAGTCAGGCGGAAGAAAGAATCCGAATGAAAGATGCATTCCGGTAAATACAGAGAATATTTTATTTATTTGCGGAGGAGCCTTCCCAGGCATGGAAGAAATCGTCAATAAAAGGACAGCGACAAAAAATACTGCTATCGGGTTCGGTTCAAACGTAGAGAAAGAAAAAGAAAAAGAAATCGGGGAAGCGTTAAAGCTTGTTACAACGGAAGACCTTGTGCAGTATGGCTTCATTCCAGAATTTATCGGAAGGGTTCCGGTTGTCGTCTCACTTGATGAACTGGATGAAGAGGCAATGATGAAAATCCTTACTGAACCAAAAGATTGTATCGTTAACCAGTATAAGGAAATCTTTAAGTATGATGGTGTAGAATTAGAGTTCACACCAGAAGCATTAAAAGAAATTGCCAAAGAGACAATCAAAAAGAAAACAGGTGCAAGAGGTTTAAGGGGTATCCTGGAAAGGATTCTGAAAGAAGCAATGTTCAATATCCCATCAGAAGACAACATCGAAAAATGTATTGTTTCAAAAGGTGGAAAAGTTGATTTGGTTAGAAGGAAAGAAAAACAGGCGTGCTAATCGGATTCTTCTGCTACCTGAAATACATATATTTTCAGTGAAAGCTGCTCTTGTATAGTAAACGGGGAATTTTTCTCACCGTGAGAAAAACAGTTTGGCGAAAAAAAGTGTATCGAAAAAAGATACATATAGTAATTTTCTCACCGTGAGAAAGTTAAGATTGGTACAAACTGACAAAAAGTGGATGCGGCAGACAAGAAGAAGTCGTCCGTAGGTCAAATGTTCCGTCTTTAACTTCGAATGCAGATTTGCATCCCCGTCCGCGACCTGCATTCAGCTTTACGGCTTCGTTTGTCAGCGACAAAAAGTTGTACTGTGCCCAGCCTCTATGTGATGGGTACACGCGAGCACAACTCGCGGAGTCATATCGCATGTTTTCTCACCGTGAGAAAATATGGCGTGTAAAAATAGAAAGAAAAGAAAGGAGGAAAAAATATATGGATTTAGAAGAGTTCAGGCGCTCTTATATGCATATGGAAAGTGTAGGAAACAGCCCCGGAAATTTTTTTAGAAGGGCCGCAACACTAGCAAAAAATATTGGAGCAATAGGGCCTGCAATAAAAAAAGACCGACAAGCCTCAAAATACAGGTACGCGCTCAGGCAGGAGGCTAAAAAAGAGCTCAAGGAAAATGGGATGAGCTGGGATGTCGTTAAAAAAGGCTTTCTTGGAAGAAGAAAAGTACACGGGCAGACATCGGAAGCAATATCGCGAGTCGGAGACGCTGCTGTTGGAATGGCTATGTCAGTGAATGAACTGGGACAGACTGCACAGTCTATCGTTGGAACAAATGGCAGGAACATGTATGGCGGCCAGGACCTTGAAAAAGGAATTCACTTTGCTCTTCTGGCAAAAAGGTATACGAGTAAAGCATTTAGAATGCCTGGCGAGATTTTAAATAAAGCAGAGAGACTGATTAATACAGCAGATGACATCACAAGAAAACAATTTGATTTTGGACAGGATAAGGACAAAGGAGGAGGTCAAAACCTTTCAAAACCTTTATCACATTCAATGCCGATGCCTGCGCATGATGAGATTGGAAGGTGATATTTTCTCACCGTGAGAAAAAAATAATGTCTAAAAATGTTTCACGTGAAACATTTTGTCAAAACAAGATGTATACGGGCGATTTTTTTTGTCGCTCGTTTTTTTGTTTCTAAAAAATCAGCATATTATTTGCATCTAAATAGAAAAGAAAGGAGAAAAAATATGTATAAAATAAATCCTCCAAAAATTCATTTGTCAACAGTGCTTGGATACGATGTTGAGGGAAAGAGGTATATAGTCAAGGACGAAAAGATATTTGACACAGAAAGGGAGCTGGTATGCTTTCTTGCAAGGTACAATCGTCCAGTATGTAATTTTGAGGGGGAGCCTATAGCAGGCAGATATAATAATAAATATATGGACAACCAGGCGTTAAATGGTCTCATGAGAAAAGACCTTTACGATTCGACGTACGATGAAATAATGTATACCATGTACCACTATCCTATTTCACGTCTTCATTACAAAAGTATTAACGGAGAACGGGAAGTCCCCGGCCAACAAAAAGTCGTCCGCGGGTCAAATATTCCGGTTTTAACTTCGCACGTGGGTCAGAATCCCCGTTCGAAGTCTGGTTACGAGCCGGAACGGCGAGTTATCAATGATGAATGGAAAATCAATAACTATCTTTTTTGGCTAGATACATCAGGGCAGCCAAACTATGACGTTAGAAATCTTCGCGATAAAGTCAATGCTGAATATATTAGGCAGTCTGAGATAAAAACAGACATGCAATATTATTATAAAATGCAAGCAGAAAGAAGACACAAAGAAAAACAGGGCCGGAGCCAGCACAAATGCTACCCATGGCGAGATGACGCAAGATATATTCAGCGTGCTCGCGCTGCGTACGCCATGGAGGCTGAAGAAGAATATAGAAGATTTGTGAAGGCAAAGGATAAATCTTTTAAAAGTATCTGGCCGGATGAAGAATTTAACGGATACCACTCTACTGGATGGAAAGATAACTCTGGGAACCGCTATAGACATCAGTGGGAAGCAAAAGCAAGAAGAAATTATCGAATAGCGCGTAAAACCGCGGCCAATCTAAATATGCATCGCTTAGATTTACATATTTAGTTGTCCGTCGGATGTAAGCGTAAAGAATTAAAAAATATTTTTTTCTTTTTTTCGTCAAAAACTATATTTTTTCGGCATACTATATATGTAACAAGATAAGAACAATCTTGTACTTGGCATTTGCCAGAATAAAACTTAAAAACATATGCCGTTGTATACAAAAGACCTTGTATGTGTAAAATGTTTAAGGCCGTGTACCCGATAGAAAAGACGGGGAGGTGTCAGCAACAGCAAAAATTGTTGCATAGTATATTTTTTAAAGGTAATCCCCGTAACAGGGGATAGAGGGATAGTGTTAGTCCTGCGAGGCGCTTTCCGGCCTCGCGAAGAAGCCGCGGTCATTGGAGTGAAACGGAATCTGGTAACGACTCCGGCAAAGCCGGGGAGTTATCAACCTCTGGTTGCCCGTCGGTCAATCACGAAAAGATAAAGAGAAACAAAGGCATAACGATGTTCAGCGGAAAGAAAAGAGAGTCCCAAAAAAGGAGAAAGACAAAAGAGGAACTGCTTGCAGAGTTGGATATGCTGAGAGAAGAATTCGGATGCTGAGAAAGTATTTTCTCAACACGGAGTGTGCGGTGTTTTTCCTCAACACGGAGTGCGCAGTACTTTTCTCACCGTGAGAAAAGCGCTGCGGTGAGAAAAACACTGCGGTGAGAAATCATCGATGGACGGAGAAACCGACGCCCATGCTTGCCGTCGGGGGTGGATTGCTGTAAGTAATCAGTTGCTAAAGTGTACGGGGAGCCGGAAATCCCGACCGCGCTCTGCACTCAGCCTTACGGCTTCGCTTGTCAGCCTCTACGAGGTACTACACTCCGACTTCGTCGTCGCTTGTCAGCCTTTACGAGGCTTTGCGCACGCGAGCATAGCTCGCGGTATCATTGCCACAAGAACTTTTTCTCACGGTGAGAAAAACCTAACACACAAAAACTTCAGCCGTCTGCGTACTGCAGGCGGCTTTCTAATTCGAAAAAAATAATAAAAAAAATACGTAAAAAACAATCCATTGTAATTTTTTTTAACATATTAAATATACAGAAACTTGAAATGCCGGTCTGGCATTCCAAGTCAAGAACAAAATGACGTTGCGGCTCGGCCTTCGATATACGAAGAAAAAACATCTCGCAGAAAAGAAAGTCAATCTTCCTGAAATCCCTAAGTATTTCAGATGTTTCTGATATTTCTGGTGTTTCCGTGACGCAGCCGTTCCTGGCTGCTTTTTTTTGCGGCTCAAAACATACATCTAAAACAAAAAGGAGAAAAAAATATGAATAAAACAATTATGAAAAAATATTATGAAATGCAGGGTAAAGTAATCCTTCCGGAGCAGAAAGATAATGATAACCTGAGCCTCGCAGCAACTGTTGCTGCAAATTTCATTTCCATTGGATTTCCTCTTACAACAGAACAGCTGCGCGCACTTGCAAAAGCAGATGCTGAGGATATCAAGGATTTTTATGAAGACAATTTTGCCATGCTGTCAGAAGTAATCGGAGCAGGTAAACAGCCGAAGCCGTTTTATCCGGATTTTCCTGAAGGATGTATGGAAAGAAGTCATGCGGAATACTTTATCGACCAGGTTATTTATGGTTTATCCGGACTGCAGCTGGAGCCAAAAGAATATATGAAAGAAAAGAAGTCCTATCCATTCATCGGGCAGCCTATGAGAAGAGTTCTTATGACTGGAAGCCGAGAAGACCTTGACGCTACTTTTGAAATGGCAGTGAAATCAGTAATCGCATACTCAAAAGAACAGCGTGAGTTTATCATGGAGTATGTAAAAGAGAATCCGGGAAAAATTAATGCCCTGATTGATAATGCTGCAACAAAGAACCGCGAGAATGCTGTTGCCTGTGCAATGATGGTGGAGGAACTTTCCGAAAATTCACTGCATACCGCTAAGTTTATGAAACAGCCGGCAGACCTGCTGAGGTATGCGGCGTTTAAATCACTGCAGAGAATTGGTGCAGCACGTGACCCATATGGAGCAATTGCGCTTAAAGATACAAAAGAGGATATGCCTGATTTTGCGCTTGGAAGAACAGGAAGGCGTTTTGTGATGGATAACCTGGCGGAAATGGACAGAGGAAGTGGAGAAAAACTTTCTAACTTCATGCATGGACATGACGAAGAATGGAGCCGACTGTTTAAGCGTCTTCATATCTCAGACCCAGCATGGAAGGCTGCAAAATACGATAATGTAAAGCAGGCAATTATCATCATCCAGAGCGGAATGAAGATTGACCGTCCGGCGAGAAGACTGGAAGAGGCCGTTAAAGCCGGGAATGTTGAACTCGCAGTAAAGGAATCTGCGAAAATGCCAGGTGAGTTCATGCGTCGCTTTGACAAGCTGTATCGTATGGGTATTGAGCAGGGTAAGGAGCAGGTTGTTCTTGACGCAATGAAAAGAGTTTCAGCAAAAGCCGGGATTGCAACTGTAACCGGAGCAATCGGTAATATTGAGATGCGAGACCATGACGAAGAAGAACGCTTCTTTAAGGGAAAGACCGGAAAAGTGGTAAGAAGCGTTAATAAAAACCGAAAAGGCTTTACAGCAGAACAGATTGAAGAGGCCGTTAATATCGCGATGAAAGGAATGTCGGAAAAATTTGTCGGCAAAAAGCCGATGGGTAAAGTGTTTATGAGTGATGCAATCGCTACCGTAAAAATCCCGACAGATATTCGTGATAATTCAGGAGCGGTGGGAGGCATGACCTCCGGCTCCAAGATGCCGATTGCAGAGAATTGGAATAAAATGCGATTCTTCACCAGTTGGACAAACCTTATGGAAGGCGATGATAACGAGGGTTACCATGATGGCAACCGAGTTGACATTGACCTGACAGTTGCGTTCTGCGATAAAAACATGAATGTTGTGGAATTCTGTGGCTGGAACGGTTCAAAACATGGAGATGGATTCGTTTACTCTGGTGATGTCCAGGATGGAGGACCCGCTGACGGTGAAGGACGTGCTGAGTTCATCGATGTGGATATTGATAAGCTGAAAGAACGCGGAATCGTTTATCTTGTGCCACAGGTCAACAGCTATACAAACCAGAAATTTTCAGAACAGCCGCACACCTGTTTTGGTGTTATGAAAAGAACGGATAAGGACATGGGGAAAAAATATGAACCGGCAACAGTCGTAAACCGGTTTGTCCTTGATATAGAAGCAAAACAAGCGTCTATGTACATCATTGATATCTCTAATCGCGAGATTCTGTGGCTCAATGAAAAAGCACAGGAGAATGTAGCATCAAGGGGATTATATGGAATACTTAACCAGGTTGGACGCGTTTCCAGCTCGAAGACAATGTCTTTGAACAGGCTGGTTGAAGCAAACGTAATGTCAAACGGAGAGTTTACAAAGAACCCTCAGGATGCAGACATCATCTTCGTTAGAGCAGATGAAATGCAGGAAATCAAGGATAAATATAATATTCCAGATGCAGATGATAGAAAATTTATTCTGTCCAGCAATATGGAATATATTACCGGATATCTGATGCAGGAGAGGGAACGGAGCGCCTGAAGTAAGACCCGAGGATATTAACGAGGAATGGGAAACCCACGGTCGACCAAAAGTCGTCCGCGGGTCAAATGTTCCGTTAACTTCGCACGCGGGTCTAAATCCACGTTCGAAGTCAGGTAACGAACCCGGCAGATGCACAATGTATTTCTCACGGTGAGAAATGCATTGCAAGTATGCAATATGTGTCATATATGTATCATATATGACAAAGGAGATGATTCTTACGAAGAAAAAAAAAGCACAAAAAATAATTATCGACGGGCAGAAAAACCGTGACCAGGCTTGCCGTCAGGGAGGGGGTGCTGAAGGCAGCCCGACCCTGAACAATCAGTTGTCTGTCGGTCTTAAGGTAAATGGACGCGTGCATCGTCTGGTACGCGCGAGCGTAGCTCGCGGTATCATAGTGTTTTTATTTTTGTTTTTAGTGATTTACCTGTTACAGGCAGACACTTACGTTTATGCAAAAAACAACAATAAATCAATGGAGAATGTGGAGTCCACGGTCGAGGATATCGCCCACGGGTCAAAGAAGAAGGGAGAAGTCCCCGAGAACCTTAGTTTGAGGTCCGGTAGCGAGACCGGCAGAGCCAGCGAAATATCAACTAGTGATAGAGAATCGGAAACAGATGAAGACTTAGTGTATAATTTTAAAAATTCGAAAAAAGATGGAACCATTACATTTATAAAAAAGTGGAAAGACAATAAATCAAATAATGACAGGCCGGTTCCGGATATTGAAATAAGTACGAAAAAACCTTCCAAAAACACAAAAGGATATACCGTAACATTTTACGGAAATGGATTAAAATTCGCTGATGGTACTGATACAAATGAAATGGTATTTAATAGTAGTAAGGAAATTGTGAGCGGTCAATATAAGATTCCAGGTTCAACTTATGTTTTTTGGTACGCAGAACCTAGCTGTAAAAATGAAGTCAAGATGTCAAAGGATGGAGTCCCCAACATAGAATTGACTGGTGACATAAATTTATATGCAAAAGCCATTACTTTTACATTAAAACCAGGGCCTGATTTCAATAAGTTAATTTCTGATGATGTGAAGGAAATAATATTTACTGACGAGGAGATGCCGAAAAATGTAGACAAGTCAAACATAATCGATGTGGATACTGATGGAGATAAGGGTGTTGTCGCATGGAAGGAAAAAACTACCATGAAAGTATCTTCACAAATTGAGGGCGTAAATATCAATTTTAACAGCGATTCTGGAATTATGTTTGCTGATAAAACGAGCCTTTCAGCTATAAGTTTTAATAATATCGACACGTCGTCTACTACAACAATGAGTTTTATGTTCAGTGGGTGCAAGAATCTGATTTCTCTAGATTTAAAAGCATTTGATACATCTAAAGTTAGCGGTATGTCCGGAATGTTTAATGAATGTAATAATTTGACTGTATTGAATATATCAAATTTTGATACTTCTAATGTGGTTTTGGCGAATTCAATGTTTAAAAATTGCAGTAGCCTGACCAAACTGGATGTATCTAATTTTGTTACTGCAAATATGACAAATATGAACGATATGTTTAATGGATGCAAAAAAATAGTTACATTAGATGTTTCTGGATTTAATACATCTAAAGTAATTGGTATGGGATATATGTTCTTTAACTGTACTGCGTTAACTACATTGGATGTTTCTAATTTTGATACAAGCAACGTTACAACATTTGTCGGTATGTACTCGGGTTGTTCGAACGTTTCCGAGTTAGATGTCTCACGTTTTAACACTTCAAAGGCAACAGACCTAGGTCAAATGTTCTATAATTGTAGAAAAGTAACAAAATTAGACGTTTCCAATTTTGATACATCTAAAGCAACAACATTAAATCATATGTTCTGTGGATGCTCTAGGCTTTCCAGTTTGGATGTTTCAAACTTCAATACATCAAATGCAAAATATATGCAATACATGTTCAATGGTTGTAGCGGATTGACGGAGATAAATGTATCATCTTTTGATACAAAGAAGGCTATAAACATGGAGCTGATGTTCTATGGATGCCAAAGAATAAAAACGTTAGATTTATCCTCATTTGAAACGCCCAACGTTACAAATCTATGCAACATGTTTAATATGTGCTACTCACTGACTAGATTGGATATATCCAATATAAATAGTTCTAAAGTAACAAACATGAACTGGATGTTTTCGAATCTGAATAACCTGAAGTCTTTATCGCTTGGCGAAAATTTCTCATTCATCGGAACAGCGTATGGTTTAAGTGGAACATGGAGAAATTCAAACGGGGAAGAATTTGATGCCATGGCAATGCCAAATAGTGTAGCTGATACTTATACAAGAATAGTTTAAAAAGAAAAAGCAGACAAGTATTTTTTTGTCTGCTTTTTTCTGTACCAAAATATGTTTTTTTTGGCATATTAACGGAGAACGGGAAATCCCCAGCCGACAAAAAATCGTTCGCGGGTCAAATGTTCTGGTTTTAATTTCGCACGTGGGTCTGAATCCCCGTTCGTGCGCTTCGCTCAGCCTTTCGGCTTCGCTTGCCGCACTTCGTGCTGGTAACGAGCGCGAAGCGCGAGTTATCAAAAGTGAAGAATGGGAGCTTTTTTTATTAGCCCATCATCGATGGACTGGGAAAACGCGGCCATGCTTGCCGTCAGGGGAGGCTTGCTACAAGCAGTCCGGCCCCGAACAGTCTGAACTGTTCGTCGGAAATGATAGTTATGAACGTGTACAGGGAGAGCAGACACACTGTCCACGTCAGATGCACACGCGAGCGTAGCTCGCGGTATCATACAGATATTTTTTACAAATTCGAAATAATCAAAAGGGAGTGAAAAAAGTGAAGAGAAATAGAGTTGTAGCAATGCTGATGGCTGGAATCATGGCTATATCGCAGCCTGTTTCTATATATGCCAGCGAAGATAATATAAATGAAATTCAAACACAGACGGAGGACGATTCTGGTGGCTCGATAAATGAAGAAAGCCAGGAAATAAGTGATGCATTGCAGGAACCTGAAATATCCAATGAATTTGAGGCTGAGCAAAAGCAAGAGGATTCAACGATACAGCAGGAGGCGCAAAATGAGGAGCCTGGTAATGAAAGCACTGAAGACCAAGGAGACTTCTCTGTTGAAGATTTTTCAGATGGAGACCAGAAAAGTAATGATATTGCTTATCCGAGCGATGAAAATACAACAAAGGAGTTAGATTGGTCTGGATGCTTGACTGGGTTTGATAATTCAAATATAAAAATTTTCATTTCATGCGAGGATGGAACAGATATGGAAAAAGACGATATATTATCTGTCACTGATATGAATGAAAAAGAATTGGAAAAAATAGCAAGCAAAATTAACGAACAATTAGTTGATTCTAGCGTTTCTACAATATCGGCTTTTGATATAAAACGTATGGATGCAAATAATACAGAGAAAGAGAACAACAAATCTTATCGAATAACAGTATTAGCAAATGATGTCAGCAAAATAAAAGAAGCGCATTTATATCATCAAATAGAAGATGGCAGCATGGAAGAACTAACGTTTACATTTGGTAGTACAGAAAAAGGAGAGCAAAAGATAGAGTTTGTTTCCTCTGGTGGACTAGGTGTATTTAGTTTTGTTAATGTAGAAAAACATTCCTCGAGCGAAAGTCAAGACGGGGTTGAACCCACTGATTCTGATAAGGAAATTAACAATGATATGGCAGCAGAAGAAGAGAATAAAGAAAATGATATAAGTGAAAGCAAAAATACGACCCCGGACTTAAATGTTGACAAAAGCCAAGGTAAAGAGGAAAACGAAGAGAACAGCGATGAGAAGAGCGATAATGGAAACGATAATAAAAACGATGATGAAAGCAAAACAACAGCCAAAGCAGATACGGAAATAAAGGAAGATAAAGATGAGGCTGTAACACCGGTAAGTATTGATGAGTTTCATGTTTCGTTTGTAAGCGGTGCGAATAGCATAGATGGAAAAAATGTATGGAACCCATCAGACCCTGTTTCCGGCCATGCGTTCATTTATCGTGTAGATTATACGATGTCTGGAGTTTTTTCTACGGATATTGGCGCATTCAAGATTGAATTGCCTTTACATATATTGAAGGATAAAGACGGAAATTGGGCTGATACTTTTAATTGCCCTTACAGAATAAGAACAGATAATATGGGGGATGATGCCCCGGACTTTGTATATGAAGTAGATGAGGAAAGTAATAAAGTTACAATATATAATTATAAGCCATATCCAACGGGAGAAGCCGGATATGTTGAAGTGTCTTACGAAACAGCTAAAAATACAGTAAGTTATATAGACATGGGTAGTTCTACAAAGGTAAAGGCTAAAGTTTATGCAACAAATGCAGCGTCAACGGTAACGGCTGAGTCGGAAGCAAACGAAGTATATATAGATACTCATGCAACTATTGCTTATACACAGAAGAAAAAGCCTAAATTATATAAAACCTGGGATAGCACTTGGGGGGAAGAACCATCTGATTCTAAAGAGTATTATTATCTGGTGTGGCCAATAAGGTCATATATAAACAAGAATACATCATCGTATGATTTTTATTTAAATGACACAATTGCAGATATGGGGAGTGAGGTTGTAGGATATAGGTTTTCAGGAGAATCTGGATTCAGCAAGAAGAATCATACAGATAATATCCTAAGTTATGGAGACCGATATGATTATGTTTTAACAAGATACAGCAAAAAGAAGGCTGATGAAGTAACCAAATCAAATAAAAGGTATGACATACATAATGATATCGAAGCGGTAGTAAGTCCATCTGACCATGTGGATGAAGATACTAACGCATTATCTTCTTATGATTGGTACTATGAAGCACCTGTATACATAGGAAAAAAAGGAGAGTTTTGGGCAGAAAAATATGGAATATATGGTGAATACAACAGAGTTGAAAGTTCAGAGGATATTTCAAATTACACACTTGGCGAATTTGAATCGGGTGAAAATGATACTTTATCATATCTGAAGTATCATGCCATTGGTGATGGCTCGCCGTATACATTCTCTCTGGCAGATGGAGCTACAGGCACAGTGGAAGATGCCTTAAACGGGTTGTATTGGAAGAAAAATGTTGATTATAATCTTATAGATGATGGTATCTATATAGAAGGAACCAAATTAAATGATGATGATTATGACATTGCACAGGCTGAACTAAATCCTGTAGTGAAAGAAGCAGATTTTGATGAAACCACGTATACATTCAAATCACGTAAAAAAACAACTGGATTTACGGAAGAAAATAATATTACTGTTATGATAAGAACTTCAACGGGAGGTTGGAAGGAGGCTGCGGTATATAACTTAAACAGCAAGAAATATGAAAATATTAATATTGCGTATGTAAAAAAAGCGAACAAAAGGATACTGCAATTCAATGCAGGAGTTAAAGCCTTACAATATAAATGTTCACAGTCATATTACTACACGGAACTAAATATTTACCCCGAAATATCTTTATTCAGGACGGAGCATATACAGGAGATATTAAAGAATAATCCAGAAAAAATTGCGGTTTCAAACGAAATTAATTTTGCAGTTTCACAAAACAAAAAAACGATTTTGGACAGAACAACAAGGGGAACAGACTATGTGCAAAAAGTAACAAGAGAATCAGAGATAAAAAAAGATGTTATAAAAACTCAAAATATAAAAAAAGAGGCGAGGTTTGAAGTTACTTGGAACGCACATTTCAAAGAGAAATATATAGATGACAATGGAATTCGCTATATTTACCAAAATAATGGTAAATTTTATGATTTACTCCCATTGGGATGTGATTTTGACACAGAATCCTTAGTGGTTTCAGAATCAGGGATTGCTATGACAAATGGTGAATACCAATACAGTCTAAAAGAAAATTACAAAAACACCGGAAGAACTCTCTTGACAGTTGATATATTTATTCCGACAAAGAATGAATATACAATACAATACAATACTTCTCACGACTATAACTCTATCAATGATTATGGAAGGAGCCTGCTAAATTCAATCGTATATGAATCAGGCAACGATAAGATAGGAGAAGGTCTTCCGGACAATGGAGGAAATATAACAGATAAGGATATCTTGAAAGACATTGACCCTGATACAAATGCAAAGAAATTCGCTTATGCAGAAGCCAGGTATGAAGTTAATTTTCCGGTTGCTGCTGTTACTGGCCTAAAAAAACAGATTAAAAACTCTGTATCTAGAAAGTATTCTTATGATGAAGTGATACATAAAAACGAAAAATATAGTTATAAAATAAGGCTCACAAATGATTCTATAACGAAAGCAAAAGATATTGTGTTTTTTGATTCGCTGGAAAATTTTTATCAAAACCAAGGACAAAATGCTCCGACGATATCATCAGACTGGAAAGGTACACTGAGGGGAGTTGATGTGTCACAGATGGCTTACAAAGGCGCTGCACCTGTGATTTATCTTTCAAAAGTGAGTGGGTTAAATCCTCAGGACCATAACGATTTAAAAGAAAAGGATAGTAACGGAAATTCGATATGGTTAGAATACGAAAAATTTTCTAAAGAATACGGATTAGAAAAAGCAACTGCGATTGCTATTGATGCGACAAGAAATGAAGATGGCTCAGAATTTATGTTAGACGAAAAAGAATCAATATCGGCCATTATTTATATGCAGGCCCCATCGGAAGATAAAAGTAATAAACAGGACCCAATTGCTTATAACAATATTTTCGTGCAAAGAACTGCAATAAAGGAAATTGGAAATGAAATTACAGAAATTCCTCAGTTTTACCATCAGGATTACACGCAGGCTCACTACCGCATATCCAGTGACATAGGATTTAAAAAAGTAGACGCAACAGAAACAACAGTTGGAATCAAAGGAATAACGTATAAATTAACTGGTACGTCAGATTATGGAACAGTTTACAACGAAGAGAGAGTTTCTGACAAGAATGGTCAAATGATGTTTTCTAACATTGAAAAGGGCAAATACGAGATAAGTGAAATAAAATGTTCTGATGATTGGCAATTAAATAAAGAAGCCTATGTGATTACAGTGAACGGGAAAGGCGAAGTTGAAATCAATGGATTGAATGTGAATGATGAAGGTTTGTACATTCTTCAGGATGAGCCAAGATACCATGCTGATGTAACTTTTCAAAAAATCAATAATGTAACGGGTGGGGCCGTTGAAGGAGTGGTTTTTAAATTATCGGGGACTTCTGAGTATGACAGTGAATATACGCTTTATGTAAAGTCAAATAAGATTGGACGAGTTTCATTTAAAAACATTGAGCTTGGTACATACGAATTAAAGGAAGTTGAAGCTCCAGATGGTTACATAAAAAGCAAAAAGACATTTACGGTAAAGGTTGATGAAGCAGGCAAAGCAACGATTTATGATGGAGACAAAGAACTGAGTGTGAATGGTAATGGGTATTATCAGATTGAAAATGAACCGTATCATACTATTAGATTCTTAAAAAGTAGCACATATGGTGACAACATTTATCTTGAAGGAGCAGAGTTTAGCCTTACTGGAATCTCAGATTATGGCACTAGCGTAAATCAAACAGCAACATCTGGAAAAGCAGAAGATGGTGGACTGGTTGTATTTAGCAATCTTGAGCCAGGAACTTATACATTAAGGGAAACAAAAGCACCATCCGGACATTACCTTGATGGAAAACCATATAAAGTAGTGATAAAAAAGGATGGTACCTTTACGATTGACGGATTAGACAAAATTAATTTTGGAAAATCCAAAAAATGATGGAAGGTGAAAAAATGATAAAAAAGAAAAGTAATATACAGCCAGGGAAAAATTCCCTGGCAAAATTTAAAAAACAACAAATTTTTTATTTACCGATGCTATTATTTGGAATCATTCTATTTATAATGTCTGTTAGCCGTGTTTATGCAGCAGATAATGCGGTATATTCCACAGTTGGAGGAACGTGGGAAAAGGTTAGTGATACAACTTGGACCATGGACAAAGACGGAGACGGAAACACAGATGTGACACTTGTAAAAGACGGAGATGAATGGAAGTATATCTTCAATGTTGCTGATGACTCGGCGATGTACTATGGATGGGAAACTGATATTCCAGACGGATATGAGGTTGAAAATGGTTATGGAACGAAGGAGAATCCGGCTATCAGTAGCCAGTATGCGCATACATCAAATATTGACAAAGATGGAGTACAGGATGGAGTCTATGAAGGTGGCGTAGATGAGACGAAAGTGTATACTGTTCCTGGCGCGTCGTATGTTATGGCGTCAGGAAAATATGACCTGGCAGATGGCGATTTTTTAGTGTTATGGCATGGCAATCATCCGGAATATACGGCTGTAAAGGATTGTGAAAAAGGAAAAAAACTGTCTGGCAAAGGAAGTATTTTTGATACATCATTTGATAATGACACTATAACAGTTGGTTTTCATTCAGAAAAAACCGGTAAAAAAGGCTACGGATACTATGCTACAATAAAAGGAAATACAAACACGGAAGGCTTGAGGGCAACAAACACGTCTACAGAAGAAACTCCATTAGACACAGGAAATATAAGGCTGACAAAAAAAGTAGAAGATAAATATGGAAACAGTATTGATACGGATGAAGTGTTTAAATTTAATATTGAATTTATAACTGAAGATGAGGAAATAAAAAAGGCACTGAGCGGAACAAAGGTTTATGGTGATGTTACTTTAACAGATGGCAAAGGGTCGTTTTACATGTCGAAAGACCAATCTGTGTACATTAGTGGTGTTCCCACAAAGAATGATAAAGATGGAAAATCATTGGTCAGGTTTAAGATATCGGAAGAAAGCGTTTCTGATAAATATAGCTGTGTATATTCCGGAGACATCGATTCGCAGGGAGAGAATGATTTTTATGCAAATAATACCTATTTAGTTTATGCAACAAACATTAAAATTGCAGAACCAGCACAAAAAACACAAAATTTAGTTATAAAAAAACAGGTCAAAAAAAGCAACAGGCAGGATTCGTTTAGGTTTTTTGCATCTTTCGAAAACCTAAATAGCGGAACGGAATATAAATATAAGAAGGGTGAAGAAGAAAAAAGCTTCAAAGCAGGTGAAGATGGAACTGCAGATATAACATTTGACCTTTCCGATAAGGAAGAAATGGTCTTTGAAAACCTGCCTGTAAATTGCGTTTATCAAATAACAGAAGACGCAAGTGACTATTATGCATCATATGAAATCTCAGATGCCGTAAATGTGGTGCAGCAGAAACAGGACAACGCTCAGGCTAATCAGCCTTTATCAACTGGAAAAGAAACGGTTGATGCGGATGAAAATGCTACAGTGACATTTACCAATACTGGAAAAGAAGAGTCAGAACCGGAAGCAGAAACAACAAAAATAGCTGTAAAAAAGATATGGGATGATAACGATAATTCTGCAGGAAGACGCCCAGATAGTATTACGGTATATCTGATGCAGAATGAAAATGTAATGAAGAATATTACTTTAAATGGAGATAATGGATGGCATGCGGAGTTTGATAATCTTGATGTATACCAAGAAGACGGAAAGACAAAATATACGTATTCTGTTCAGGAAGAAAAAGTTGATGGCTATATTTCAAAAGTTGCAGAAAATACTGCTGAAGAAAACGGCGAAAGCATAAAACTTTTCACTGTTACAAATACTGCAGTGTCAACCGGGGCGATTAAGGTCACAAAAACAGTTGAAGGTGATAAGGCTGAGGCAGGCAAGGCATTTAAATTTAACATCACCCTCCAGAAAGATGGCCAGCCGGTGACAGGTGTTTACAATCTTGACAGCAAAGCCGGAACAAAGACCGGAACAATCGTATTTGACGAAAACGGAAAGGCTTCGTTTGAATTAAAACATAACGAATCAATCGTAATCTCAGGTCTTCCAATCGGTGCTTCATATGAAATCGCAGAGAACCCATATAAGTACTATACCGCATCAGATGAAGGTAAATATTCCGGAGTAATCCCTGAGGGAACTGCAGAAGTCAATGTGGTAAATACGCATAAAGAAATGTACAGCATCTCTGTTACTAAAACAGTCAAAGGAAACCAGGGAGACAAAACGAAAGAATTTGATTTTGTCCTGAAACTTACGGCAGGAGATGGAATTGACCTTCCGGCAGCGGTAGAATACAAAAAAGGAAAAGAAAACGGAAAAATAGATTTAACAAATAGCGAGGCAGAGTTCAAACTTGCACACGGAGAAGAAATCACATTTAAAGACCTTCCGGCGGGTATTGGCTATGAGGTAACAGAAAGTGGTGCCGAAAATGACGGATATACCGTCAGCAGCGAAAATGCTTCAGGTGTGGTTAAGGCAGATGTGAATGTTTCTTTTGTAAATACGAAAAATGTTGGAATCCCAACGTCATCCATGACCAATACGATTGTGATGCTACTTATTGTATGCATTGCAGTTTGCGGTGTGGTGTATGGTGCAAGGAAGAGGAGATAAGAAAAATATGAAGACGTGGCTATGTAATGGCTGCGTCTTTTTTTTGTGTTGCCAAGCGCCTAAGTACGCTCCATCGCTTCGCAAAAGAAAATAAAAAATTTTTCAAAAAAACGTCACACTCTTGGAATTATTTTGCATATTAATTGTAGAGCATACAAACAGAACGTAAGAGGCATTTAAGAAATAAGTGGGAATTCTCGGATATTTAATTGCCGAGATGAACCTGCCGAGCTACGGAGTCACGCTTACAGACGTGACATAATATGCCACCCGAATAGGCAGGAAAGGAGAGAGCATGCGGGCTCAAAGCCTGTGTCTTTAGACTGTCTTCTTCGGAAGCCTGTTTCTTTAGATGCGGGTAGTTCACATGTAGAGCAAAAAAAAGGAGCTAAAAGCAAACAAGAAAATGCTCAACGGAGAACGGGGAATCCCCGGCCGACCAAAAGTCGTCCGCGGGTCAAAGGCTCCGGTTTTAACTTCGCACGCGGGTCTGCATCCCCGTTCGAAGTCAGGTTACGAGTCCGGCTTTGCTGGCGAGTTATCAAAACCTAAAAGGAGAAAAGCACTCCGCAAAAAAAGACGGCAAAAAAAATAAAACCAAATCAGTCGTCAGTCGCCAGAGCGAAAGCTGTCCAGCTGGTGGCATGTAATTTCATATGGAAAGGTCAAAGGCCCCAAAAATATAATAAAGAAAAAGGAGAGAAAAACATATGAATAAGAATAGAAAGATTAGACACATTTTACCAAAGGTAGGTATGACAGCACTTATGGCTGCTACCGCATTCGCAGGCATGGGAACTCCGGTTTTCGCTGCAGCAGGTACAAACTATGGTACAACAATTGAAGGAACAAAGACAACTACATTCGATAAATTCCTGCTTATGGACAGTCAGGCAAACGTGCCGAATGCTACATTCTCTTATGCAGTAACAGCAGGTAATGCAAAAGCTTACGATGTTGCTGGAAAGAAATTCCAGGTTCTCGCTGGTGTTGATGCAGACAAAATCACAATGGCAGGTGTTGGTGAAGGCGCAGAAGCAAATAAAATCGTGTTCAAGCAGGGCGATGGCTCCGATACACACGACACAACAAAAGATAATTATGTAAAAGACCTTGCAGCTGGAAAGAAATATGCACTGAAAACTGCTACACTTGACTTTTCTAAAGTACAGTTTACAGAACCAGGTGTTTACCGTTATGTTATCACAGAGTCCGGTACAAACCAGGCTATCACAAATGACGCTGACCTTACAAGAGTCCTTGATGTGTATGTAAACGATGCTTCTACAGATACAGATGGCGCACTTACAAAGAAACTGACAATCGCAGGATATGTCCTTCATTCTAATGAGAACGACGAGCCAGATGTTGCAGCAGGTGCAGATTTCGGTTCCGCAGGTGCTTATGTAGCAACAAAATCCCAGGGCTTCACAAACAGCTATGATACATCTGACCTGACACTGAGAAAACAGGTTACTGGTAACCAGGCTTCCCGTGATAAGTACTTCGAGTTTACTCTGAATATTGACAAGGCTCAGCCGAATACAAAATACGATGTTGTTATTGATGATGCAGATGCTACATCTAAAGCAAATGCTGCTACAATTGATGCAAATGCTGGACAGGCTAACGTTACATCTATCACAACAGACGGTGCTGGTAAAGCAACACAGAAATTCTATCTGCAGCATGGCCAGCAGATTACAGTCCAGGGTCTTGCAAAAGATACAACATACGCTGTAACAGAGAATACAGAAGATTACAAATCCACAGCAAATACAGCAGCCGCTCCGGTTGTAGATGTTAAAGCAGATACAATCTCCGCAGAAGTTAACGGAACAATTGCTTCCAAAGACCTTACAACTGGTTACCTGAATACACGTGATGGTGTTATCCCAACTGGTGTTATTATGGCTGTCGCTCCGTTCGCAGTCGTAACTATTCTTGGTGGTGCCGGCGTTGTAACTATGGTAATGAAGAAAAACAAGAAAGAGGATGAGTAATCCGTTCTGATTGAGTTTTTCAGCGGCACCACTCGGTGCAACCGGCTCAGTCACACGCGAGTTTTGCTCGCGGTGACTTGGCTGTCGCTCCGTTCGCAGTCGTTACACTCCTTGGTGGTGCCGGTATTGTGACTACGGCGCTTCCAAAGAAGCGTCGGGCGCTGACGGATTTTCCGTCAGACGCTGGTAATGAAAAAGAATAAGAAAGAAGAGGAATAATCTTTTCTGATTAATTTTAACTTTACGGCTCCGGCGAGCCTTCGTCTCGCCTCTACAGCCAACGCATCTGCCCGCGGGAAACTGTCGGCAGGCAATCTAAGAATGTTTTAAGAAAGGCGGTGTCAAAAATTCCAAAAAAAGAACCCAAAAAAGACGAAAAAGTAACCCCGGAAAACGAAAAAAGCGAAGCTAAAAAAAAGAAGAAGAAGCGGTTACATCCGTTAATAAAACTTCTTATAAAAATAGCAGTTCTTGGCGTGATTATTTTTTTAGTCCTTACATATGTTCTTGGATTTTATCGGATGACAGGAAATAATATGTTTCCTTTTGTAAAAGATGGGGATTTATGCATCGTCTATAAACTTGATGAGTATACAACTGGTGATGTCGTGGCGTATAAAAACAAAAACGGCAAAACCAAGATTGGAAGGATTGTTGCAGTCGGAGGTCAGGAGGTTAATTTCCCAAAAGATGGCGGATATACGGTTGATGGCTATCAGCCGGCAGAAGAAATCACTTATCAGACATTTGGTGCTGATGGAGTAAAGTATCCGACTGAAGTTGGAAAGAATGAGTTCTTTGTTATGAACGATTTCCGTTCTGATACGGATGACAGCCGCCAAATTGGCAGCATTAAGGAATCCAAGATATACGGAAAACTCTTATTCCTTATAAGAAGGAGAGGCTTCTGATGGTAAGAAAGATAATCCGGTTTATTGACAATATGATTGATAAGACTGTTTTTCTTGTTTGCCTGGTCTTGTTCCTGCTCGGGTCTTATGGACTTTACGACAGTTATATGGTATATCAGCAGGCGACAGACGACAGTATCTTGAAGTATAAGCCGGGATATGAGACCGATGACGCAACAAATAAAAAAATAAAAGAAAATATGGTGGCCTGGCTGACCGTTGATAACACAAATATTGATTATCCGGTCATGCAGGGTAAAGATAACAATGAATATCTAAACAAAGACCCATTCGGTGATTACTCTTTATCAGGAAGTATCTTCCTTGACAGTAGAAATAACCCGGATTTTGATGATTATTATTCGTTGGTGTATGGACACCATATGGAACAGGGTATGATGTTCGGAGCACTTGATGATTATCTTAAAGAAGGCTATCTTGATTCACACAGCAGCGGAACCCTCACGGTTGGTGAGAAAAAATATAAACTTCGTTTTTTCGCAGTGCTCGAATGTGAGGCAACGGAACCTGCAATATTTGCCCCAACAGAAAATGATGATGAAACTTTGGACTACATCAAGCAGCATGCGCTATTTCTGGACGATAGCAACCTGCCAAAAGAAAATGAAAAACTTCTTGGATTATCTACATGTAAATACCCTGATACAGTTGAAAGAACATTGATTTTTGGCGCTATGGTGCCAGAAAAAAGAAAATAAGAAGCCAAAAGGCAAGGCGTCCTGTGAAAGACCAGGGCGCCTTTTTTAAAGGAGGAGATAAAAGGATGAGAAAATATATCTTGCCGTTGATTTTTGCGTCTATGTGTGTGATGACGACTCCGGTCTATGCAGCAGAGCCAGTTGATGCAATCGTACCGGTATCATGCACTGCAGAAGGTAGCACGGAAAGTTTTGCCGTATCGATTCAAGGAGATAGCGGGTTTAAGGCTTCTCCGGAAAGATTAGAACTAAAAAATGGAGAGAGCAAAGACTTTACCATATCCATCAACCTCCCTGGAGATTATAAATATAAAATCTATCAGGAAAAAGGAACAGAAAAGAATACAGAATATGACAGTAATATATATTATGCAGAGGTTTTTGTCACGGAAGGTGAAGATGGGAAGTTAAACGCAGATACGGTTGTTTTTACAAACGGAAGCAGCGAGAAGTCAGCGGAATGTGAATTTATAAACAAAATCACAAAAGAGACAGAACAAAAAGGAAATGGGAATCCAAGCGGTGGTTCATCATCAAATGGAGGTTTAGCAACGCAGAAAGGTAGTAGCTCTGACGCACCAACGGTAAAAACTGGTGTTGAAACAAATGAACTCATGTATGTTGAAATTGGTCTGATTGGCATGGTTGTGGCAGCGATAGCCGTAAGAAAAAGAAATAAGAAAAGACGGTAAGGTGAGGGAAGGTGATAAAAATGAAGAAGCAAAAAGTAATAGCGATGCATCAAACAACAGTACTATTCGGTCCAAGACGCTGACAATATTCAAGAATCCATATATAAAGATTTGTATAACAACGCCAAAACTATGTCAGAAAGACCTGATGGATATCGCTACCATGATACCGCGAGCTACGCTCGTGTGTATAAAGCCCGCAAAGGATGACAAACGACGACGAAGTCGGGGTGTAGAACACGGGCAGGGTTTATATCAATATGCAGAATAAGTGTACAAAAACAACACAAAAAAAAGAAGCAAAAATGAATTCCGCTTCTTTTTTTGAACATCGATATTGAGGTGCCGTGAGCACATTCAACGTTCTTCGTTAAATATTCGAATCATCCCAATTATCACTGTCACTGTTAAATAAATCATCAAAAATATTTCCGCTGCCGCTATTGATATCCGGCAAATCGGAAGGCAACGGCTCTTCGGGCTCCATGACAATTCCAAAATCATCAGGCAGGTCAATATCCGGTTCTGCAGATTCTGTAAAATCCGGCTCTGAGAGCGGTTTCTCCTGTCCTGGATTTGCAACTGTATTATTGTTTTCCGTTTTTGCAGCAGATTGTGCTTCTGGATTTTGTGTATTCTTTTTCTGCTTTCTTCGGTCCTTTCTGGATTTTTTCTTTCCGTTTTTGTCAACGACAGTGGCGGTGGTAGTAACAGCGGAGGAACCCTTGACCTGTTCGTCTGTTTCTGACTGTTTTACCTCAGGCTGTTTTTCCTGTTGTGTCGGCTTTGAGCCCTTTTCCTCTTTATTTTGTGTAGATGTGTTTTTCTTATTGATTTTCGGGGTATCTGTTTTTGCCCGACCGGGTGAAGTTGCGTCGTTTTTTTCAGCTTTTTTGACGGATATTGATAACTCACCGGCTTTGCCGGTCTCGTTACCAGATTTCATCGATAGCTCGCCAGCGAAGCTGGACTCGTTGCCTGACTTCGAACGGGAATTCAGACCAGCGTTCTTCGTTGAAGTCTGAGGTTCATGAGTCTTTTCTTTAGGCGCATCCTCCGCGTCGACAACGGCTTTTGTTTGACTAAGTACAGTCGTTGTGGCTGCGGTTTTTCTTTCGGAAACCTGATTATCTTTTTCTTTTTTTTCGATTTTTTCTGGTTTCTTTATTTCTTTTAAAACGGGTTCGGGTCTGGGCTCTGTTTTTGGAAGTTCCTTTTCGGCTTCTTCTTTATTATTTAATACAAGCGGTGCCTGCTCCTGGCTTTTTGATTTTGCATCGGCTGGGACTGAATTGCCCATATTTTCAGGCTCCGTGCTGATTTGAGAAGATGGTTCTTCTTTCTCCGCGTTTGGTTCTTCGTCCGGGCTCTCTAAGCCTTCTGACGTTTTAGGCTTTGATGCCTCCGGGTAATAGTATCTAGCCAGCTGCGCTAGGTCAATCGGGCCAAAATACTCTTTGACTGCATCCTCTGCAGTCTGCGGGAAGACTGGTCCGTCCTGTATTGGGGAGTCTGGCTCACTTTCTGGATTGTCACCGCTATTTTCATCGCTGCGGTCTCTCGTAGTGTCTGACTCGCCGAGGTTGACAGCAGCAAATAGTTCGGCTGACGTTTTGTTCAGTTCTTCCTCTTTCTTAGCCAGTTCTTTTTCCAGGTTTTTTATTTTTGAATCCATGTTCTTCATTCTGTCTTCACGGATAAAAAAGTCGTGTACGTTTCGCTTTACCGTGTTTTTCAAAACTGAGAACATGGATGACGGTTTTGATGCTTGTTTTAGTTCTTTTTTTAGTTTTTGTATCTCTTCATTTTGTTTTTTGAGCAGTTCATCTTTATTTTCTGGCATCATGTGTCACCTTCTTTCTGGTTTTTTCTCTTTATGTTTAATATGCAAAACGGGCGGATTTTTTGACATAAAAAGGTTTTGGCATATTAAAAATGAAATTATCTTTACAAAGAAAGGTGGAAAAATATATGGGAACAATTGATAAAAAAGAAGCACATAAGGTTTTCGGCGAGGTCTGGAAGATGTTTAATACAGTCAGAAAGAATGATACCGATGACGGATGGAAAGCATGCATGGATGAGGCAAACAGGATTCATGCTGAATATCCATCTGAATTTTATAAAACGGTTGTCCTGGCTGTTGTCGCTGAAGCGGAGAGAGAGGCAAGATTGAATCCGTCTGACCGTCAGAAAGAGTATAAAAATGCTGGAACGGTTTTTCAGGCTGCGTGGAAGATGTTTGAGACGTTTGCTGATGATATAGAGTCATTTAAGACAAGCGGCATGAAAGCATTGAGTGATTTTAATACAAAATTCAGCGGAAAATTTGCGGAGAAGATGGGCAGTGCTGTTTATGAAGCACTCTGCAGGGCAGCAAATGGCAAGGGCTCTTTCATGACAGATGCTTTTTCGTTTTATCAGGAATTCCAGGATGGAATTTCTGACAAGTCAGAAGCAGATGCATATAAAAAAGCGGAAAACATCATCAACGTACATCCGGAACACATGCTGCAGATGATGCATCTGTATGCAGACCTTCGGGCGGCTGCACGATAGAAAGGAGTTTTTTTTATGAAAGATGACAAGACTTTATATGGAGAGTCTGACCTTTTTGAGATGATTGATGCTTCAGAGGAAAGGAATACAAAAGGCGTTAATATCTCTGCGGCACTTGAAGCAAAAGCAGTCAAGGAAGAAGAGATAAAAAAATCGGCAAAAGAACTGGAACCGTTTAGTTCTGAAGAGTTGGAAGGGTATACAATGCCCGGTAACGATTTATCCCGCATACAGATTGTCTGTGGCAGGATATCGGAAATCACGGTAGAAGATGGACAGGCGGTAATCACTGTTGAGGCTCGTGAGGGGTCTGGCTCTGCAGTAATACGCGCAAAAAAAGAAGATGTGCTAGATAAGGCAAAGACCATGCAGAAGGGCGACCCGGTCACGGCAGTACTTGACGGCGAAATGGAATGTGTCAATTTAAGATTCGGGCCAATCTATGGCCAGGTATGTATCAGGCTCAGAAAAAAGACTAACAAAAAAGTCGGCCTGAACTGCGTTGTTTCTATGTAAGTAAAGATTGCAAAAAGGAATCTGGCGAAAGTCAGGTTCTTTTTTTTGTGTGCAAAAAAGAAAAATAAAAAATTTCGCTAAAAACGAAAAAACTTTTCAAATTCCGGCATATTGTATCTGACTTGGAAACGAACTTAAAAAAATGCGAAAAGGAGATTTTGAAAAGAATGTCAGAAATTAAGAGATTAAGAAAAATGGCAGATAAAATATATGCAAAGATGGAAAACATGCAGCGCCTGACAGACAGTGAGCTGAAAGGCAAAACAGACGAGTTTAAATTGAGGCTGAAAAACGGCGAAACCGTGGACCAGATTATGCCTGATGCGTATGCAGCAGTGGGAGAGGCGGCTTACCGAAGCATTGGTTTAAGACCGTACAAAGTGCAGATTATGGGTGCAATTGCGCTGAATGAGGGGAAGATTGCGGAAATGAAGACTGGAGAAGGAAAGAGCTGTTCATTAGATACGCCAATTCCGACCCCAGAAGGCTGGAAAACGGCTGGCGATATTAAGGTTGGAGATGTAATGTTTGGAAGAAACGGAAAACCAACGAAAGTACTTGGAGTATATCCACAGGGAAAGAAACAGATTTATGAAGTGCATCTCTCCGATGGCCGTATGGTAGAAGTGGCTGATGAACATTTATGGAGTGTATATCAGGCTGGAAGAAAAGGACTAAAGACTTTAAATACAGTAGATATGTACAATGAAGGATTACGAAAAGGAAAGGCTTATAGGTTTAGACTTCCGATGAATGATGCAGTAGAATATGCTGACGCTACGCTACCAGTAGACCCATATATGCTTGGGGCTTTCCTTGGAAATGGTTGTAAAGATTCTCAACATACTCTTGGCTTATCAAGTGGAAACGAATTTGTTCCAAATGAAATAGCTAGAATCATTGAATGTAAAACACGAAAAAGAAAAAGCGCGCATACTTGGTATTTTTATAAAGAAGATGACAATTCAAGGTTTTTAAGTAAAACATTTCCAGATGAATATGATTTACTATTGACACAGACAAAATGCGGAGATAAATATATCCCGGATATCTACAAAACTGCATCCATTGAACAGCGCTGGGCGTTGCTTCAGGGATTATTTGATACAGATGGTTGCATTGAAGACAAAGACCGTTTTCACCTTACATATTCAACCACATCAGCAAAACTTCGTGATGATATCTGCGAAGTGATTTATTCCCTTGGTATGTCATGTTCCTGGTGGTTGTCAAGAAAGGCCGGCATCAGAACTGCAAAATCAGACCAGTATACAATCAACGTTAATGTTGATAATGATATGAAGAAGAAATTCTTCCGTTATCCATTTAAACTGGAACGCGCGCTGATGGCTGAGAAAGCAGGCAATAAACGAAAACACTATGACAGAATTGCTATCAAAGACATTGTAAAAAAAGAAGAGGAAACAGAGATGGTATGTTTTACTGTAGATAATGAAGAGCATCTGTTCCTGTGTGGAAATTATGTTGTAACGCACAATACTCTTGTTGCTGCGCTTCCAGCATATCTCAATGCCCTTGAAGGCAAAGGGGTTCATATTGTAACTGTTAACGATTACCTCGCAGAACGTGATGCGGAAGATATTGGAAGAATCCATCGTTTCATGGGTCTTACCGTCGGCTGCATCTTAAAGACGACATCGCCGGAAGAAAAGAAAAAAGAATATGCAAAAGATATCACGTACATTACAAACACGGAACTTGGTTTTGACTATCTGAGGGACAATATGGCGCAGCGGATGGAAGATAAAATGCAGCGTGGATTCCATTTCTGCATTATTGATGAGGTGGACTCTGTACTGATTGATGAAGCGAGAACTCCGCTTATCGTTTCCGGAAACAGCGGTAAGTCTACAAAACTATATATCGCATGTAATGAACTGGCAAAGCAGCTGGAAAAGGGAGAAGTAACAGAATTATCAAAAGTGGACCTGATGGCAGGGGAGAGACCGGAAGAAACCGGTGATTATACGGTTGACGAAGAGCACCGAATCGTTACCCTCACGCTGCAGGGAATTAAGAAATGCGAAAAATACTTCGGAATTGACAACCTGGCAGACAGGGAATATACAGAGTTATACCATAACATCCTGGCAGCACTGAAAGCGCATAACCTGATGAAGAAAGATAAAGATTATGTTGTTAAGAATGGCGAGGTCCTGATTGTAGATTCATTCACGGGACGTATCCAGCCGGGACGCCGTTATTCCGATGGCCTGCATCAGGCACTTGAGGCAAAAGAAGGGGTTGAAGTCAAAGAAGAGACTTCTACATATGCAACCGTTACATATCAGAATTTCTTTAACAAATACGATAAGAAATGTGGAATGACGGGAACAGCGTCTACTGAAAGGAAAGAATTTAAAGACATTTATCATATGTCTGTTGTAAAGATACCGACAAACAAACCGGTACAGAGGATTGATGACTCTGACAAGATGTTCTTGACGAGACAGTCAAAATTTAAAGCGGTTGTTGACGAGATTAAGAAAACACATGAAACCGGGCAGCCGATTCTGGTAGGTACATCAACCATTCAGGATTCTGAAATCCTGGATAAGATGCTGAAAGAAGAAGGTCTTCCGCATACCGTACTGAACGCCAAGTTCCTGGAGAAAGAAGCCGAAATCATTGCAAAGGCTGGAACGAAAGGTTCAATCACCATTGCAACAAACATGGCCGGAAGAGGAACAGATATCAAACTTGATGATGATGCGAAAGCAGCCGGCGGCCTTAAGGTAATCGGCACACAGCGTCATGAGTCAAGAAGGATTGACAACCAGTTGAAAGGACGTTCCGGAAGACAGGGCGACCCTGGCGAATCTATCTTCTTCCTTTCTCTTGATGATGAGGTACTCAGGCTTTACGGTTCAGAGCGTATGAAAAATATGTTAAGCCTGGCAGGTATGAAAAATGAAGAGAGTCTTGAAAATGGAACTGTAAACAAATTTGTGAAGAAGGCACAGACTGTGATTGAGGATAATAACTTCGGAGCAAGAAAGAATGTCCTGAAATTTGATAAGGTAAACAATGAGCAGCGTGAGCTGATTTACGCAGAACGTGATGCTATCCTTGAAAAAGCAGATACCAGAAGCACGATGGTGACAATGATTGAAGATTCTATCAATATGGTCATTGATAAACACGCACCGGATAAGAAGGTGACAGATGCACAGTATCAAGAAATCCGGAAAGAAATTGAGGTTCTGGTCCATGGCATTAAAAGCCCGGGATATGAGTCAAATATGAAGAAGAAAAGGCTTTCTGAGCTTTATATCAACGCCGCAAAAGACAAATACGTTGACAGGGAAAGAGAGTGGCCGGATATTAATGTATTCAGAGAATTCGAGCGACAGATTATCCTGAGATGTATTGACATCAAATGGATGCAGCATATCAATGACCTGGAAATCCTGCGCCAGAACATTGCCCTTGTGGGATATGGACAGAAGGACCCGGCGATTGTATACAAACTGAAAGCATTTGACATGTTCAATAAGATGTCTGATGAGATTAAGACAGACTCCGTGTACACACTGTTTTCTTCAAGACTGAAATCTTCAGCGGCAAATAACGGCGCGGCTTAAAAAAGAAGAAAAATACATAGAGGCCCGAGATAAGGATATCTCGGGCTATTTTTTCGCAAAGAATTTTGCATCTGGATTTGTTTTGCATATTTGTGTAGTATAGGAAACATACAAAAAAGAGGAGGAAAAATAAATGTTAAAAAAGTTCAGGATGATGCTGGCTGGAGCTATTGCTGCTGTTGTGGTAATCAGTGGAAGTAATGTCGGATGGATGCAGCAAACAGAAGTTCAGGCAGCGGCAGATTTGAGCCAGGTTCCTGGCTACACAGGAAACCCATATACTGTAGTGAATGATAACGAGCCGGATTTTGCAGAGTCAGATTTTACAACAGATGCCTTTGAAAATTACAGCGATTTGGATAGTCTTGGGCGATGCGGTGTGGCTTATGCAAACATCTGTAAAGAGTTAATGCCGACGGAAAAACGCGGAAGGATTGGTATGGTTAAGCCCTCCGGATGGCATACCGTCAAATATCCGGATATCATCAAAGACCGGTACCTATACAACCGCTGTCACCTTATTGGATTTCAGCTGGCCGGGGAGAATGCAAATGAGAAAAACCTGATAACCGGAACACGATATCTGAATGTGGAGGGAATGCTCCCGTTTGAAGATGAAGTGGCAGATTATGTTAAAGAAACCGGAAACCATGTACTCTATCGTGTAACTCCGGTTTTTGACGGAGATAATCTGGTTGCTTCCGGAGTGCAGATGGAAGCAGAGTCCGTGGAAGATTCCGGAGCAGGTGTCAAATTCAATGTGTATTGCTATAATGTGCAGCCTGGTATTGGAATTGATTATGCAACAGGCGACAGCTGGGTAGACCAGGAGTCAGTCGTGGACGGAGAGCCGGATGTGGGCGGAAACGCTGACACGAGTTCTGCAAGCGGTGTGTCTGGGAATTCTAGTGGCGCGACAGAACAGACGGAATATGTAATTAATACAAATACTGGAAAATTTCATAAACCGAGTTGTAACAGCGTAAAAAAGATGAAAACAAAAAACAAAAAAGAATATACCGGCAGCAGGGAAGAACTGATTTCAGAAGGTTATGAGCCTTGTGGAAGTTGCAAGCCGTAGGAAGAGCAATAAAAAAAAGCATGCAATAAATATGCAGTCAGAACAAAAAAAAGGCAACTGGCATTATTCCAGTTGTCTTTTTTGTTTGGATAGGTTTTTCTTTGTTTGTAAGTAAAATAATGGTTTTGAGTTGTTGATGTCGTCATTAGTGGTGTGCTCAACTTTAACTAAAAGCATTTGCTCATCTGGATTATCAACAAGGCAGTTGTATGTATAACTTTGGATGGCTACATATTCATTGCAAAACTGTGTATCGGTGCAGATGGCAGCGTAATAAGAATAGAAGTTTTCGATTGGCTCTCTCCGCATGCTCCAAACCTGACAATCTAAAACATGGATGTCGTAATCGTCTAACGCGCTAAATTGAAGTTTGTTATTCTTTTTGTATACAAGTAAAAATACAAAAAATATACAGATAAAGATATACGTCTGCATCGTTTCCTTTTCTAAGTGTCCATCCATGACAACATGGATAGTATTCCAGACAAGAAAAAATAAAACGACGGCTAAAAATGGAAGAAAGGAAGAAATAGTTACAGCCCTTAAGATTTTCATTGATTTTTTGGCATGTATAGCCTCATCCTTGTATGGCATACGAAAATTGTAAAAATCTTCTAAATTGTCCACGCGCGTTTTTCTTTTGATTTTGTCTTCGTTTCTGTACATTTCTCCTTTTACGGTTTTTTCTTTTGGCATTGGTGATTTTCTCCTTTTGTGTATTTATATTGTTTAATATGCCAAATAAGGATTTTCCTGTACCATTTTTGTACCAGCATTTCTTATCGACGGGCGGGAAAGCCTGGTCACGGTTTTTTAATCCGCTGATAAGGATTCAGAGTATTTCTCTTAACATGTTTTTTTTTGCATATTAAATATGTAAAAAATAATATTCGTCTCGTAAATATAACATAGAGACGCGCAAAGAAGGGAGAAAAAGATATGTCTAAAAAATTAAGCAAGAAAGAACTTCAGAAACTGGAACTGCAGATGGGTATCTCAAAGATTCAGCATGACCGTCCGCCGGTTGGAAGGCCAACTGTGTTTTACGGGAAGACCAATAAACAGAAACGGAGAGAAGGTCGAAGGATGGCGAAGGAGGGCTTCGTATAACGCGAAGCCGTCTTTTTTTATGCAAAAAAAAAGAATACCACATTATTTTGTGGCATTCTTCGATAAAATTAGTCGTTTAAGCATACATCGCCTGGATTTCTCTGTCTGCTGCCTGGCGGTATGTATCCAGTGTATCTAATACTTCAGGGGTCAGGCTGATAACCTGCTTGTACTGCGCCAAGTGTTCGAGGCTTGCCCAACAGTCCATAACTGAAGTACGAATCTGAACTTCTACCTTCATTTCTGGAAAGACTTCGTCGTCAGATGTGATTCCTAAAATGACGTGCAGGCTGCGATATCCACTGGGCTTTGGGTTTTTGATGTAATCCTTGATATGTAAAACCTGACATTTCGTATCACCGAAATCGTGGATTTTATCAAGGTTATCTGAAATCTTATACACATCAGAGATAGAATCTGTGATAATACGGATTCCAATGGCATCAGATTCCTCAACCAGCATAGAGTGATAATTAACTGGCAAACTGTCTGCCAGAATCTTCTTCTCCATACTTTCCGGAGACTTTATCCTGGATACAATTCTGGATGTTTTTGCTCCGGAGAATTCGGCTGCAAATTTCGCAATGATGACCGCTTTGTCTTTGACAGTTTCCATATGGGTTAAGTGTGCTCCATAAAATTTTTCTTTTTCGTTTGTTTTCATTTTTTATTGCTCCCTTTCTTTATAAAACCAAAATTTCTCAGAATTAATATGCAGAATAACAAAAAATATGAAACGCTTTAATTTTTTCTTTTTGGAAAATTTTTCATATTGTCTGTATGCAAAAAAATATATGCAGCAGGAGGAAAAAATATGAGCTATAAATTGGATATTAAAGATGATGCATTACGAATCTGTGGACTGTTTGGTACATATGAAGCGGCAGACGATGGAAGCGGGGGCTTTCTGGTTTCCGTTCAGCAGGATTCATGCGTAAATGAGATTGATGCGGATGGGGAGGAATACCTTGTTGACTTTGGGCAGGAATGGAGCGTTCCAGTAAAAAATCTGTCAGAGCTGAATGGTTTTATAAAAAGATGTGAAGAAGAGCGGTTATGGAATTACCTGCCAGGACCGGTGTTCCGGATGAAACCGGATATGGAAAACGGAATCCTTTATATAAGAGGACAAAGCCGAAATTTCGTTATAGGAGAAGGGGATAAGGGTCTGTACGTAGATGAGTCCGCAAACACGAAAAACCATAATTATAAAGATGATTTGCTCGGTATCACCAGATATATGACAGCAGAGGATAAATGGTGGCAGCGACCGGCAGAAGAGACTATAGATATCGCCAGAAATATGAGGTGCGCTGCAATGATTACTTCCGGAGGTAATCTGCAGCTTGAATACAGGAATAAAAGTTTATGTATCGGACAGAAGGACGACGGGAGTTTTTGGGTCAACGTTTCCGGGGACCAGGAAAAACATATTTTCTTTAAAGACAACTGGAAAGAAGTAATTGCATTGCTTGGAAATTGAAAATAGAGGAGAAGGCCTGAGGATAGGTCTTTCTCCTCTATTTTTTTTGCTATTTTTTGGAAATTGTTTTGTTTATTTTTCGGAAATCTTTTATGGCCTGTTTTCCGATTTTAATGATTTTCGGAATGTTGATTGAGTTTACGCCTCCCTGGCGTGGCCGAAATGTGATAGGAATATATTTAACGCTGCATCCTTTTTTCGCATAAATAACTGACAGCAAAACATTGGAAAGGTTGAACCCATTTGGGATTAACTGAATATAGCATTTTAACGTGTCAGTGTTCATTAAGCGGAATGGTGTGTTCGCGTCCTTTAGTGAAACACCGAAGCATAAGCGTAAGACTAACTTCAAGGTCTTTGTAACAAGCACCCTTGAAAATCCGTCCTGCCTTCCTGTTCTCCATCCAATGACCATGTCATAGTCGCTGCGGTTCTGCCAAAATCCTTCAAATTCTGAAGCCAGCGTTTGACCATCAGAATCTGTCTGAAAAACATAATCGGCATTGTTTGCGATTGCATGCTGATATCCATATAATACAGTTCCACCGTGCCCGGAGTTCGTTTTTTTAACCGGGTGAAGCAGCGGTCTTGTCTCCGCTGCGGCGGAAATAATGTTGTATGTATCGTCCTTGCTTCCATCATCAATGATAACAAGCCGGGATTTCTGGTTTCCGTTGTGCTTTTCAACAACTGGATACCAGTCATTGATAACGTTTAAGATGTTGTCTGCCTCGTTATAGGCAGGGATGATGATATATAAAATGTCTTTTTCTGACATATAAATAGCCTCCGTTCTGATTTAATATATATAGTATGCCTGATTCTCTCCGAGAAGGCAAAGGAAAGAAGGAAACTGAAAACAGAGAAGAAATAATACGCAAAAAAAATAAGCAGCCGCATATGTGTGACTGCTTAAAAACATTCGATAGCAAATGCATCAGTGACTTCCTGCTGCAAGAATAATTGAAAAAATTTTGCCTGCGGGTCTTTTTTCGTATTGTATCTGACAAGAAGGAATGGACAGCTATTGTCTTTGTGCCATTTCTGAAATGTTATGCTATCGACCATGATTGGCTCCGTGCAGATTTCTGTGTCTGTTGCTGCATATGCTGCATAAGTATCTTTTTTGTACAAATCCATTTTTGACACCCGGCATGTCATTGTTTCAAATATTATCTCTTTCTTACGTCTTCGTTCCCGGAAGAAAAAATCTACGAAAAAATAAGATAAAACCCAGGCTGCAAAAATAAGGGTAAAGAAACAACATAAAGAAGCAGCGCGCATATAACCATGATACCACTGGTAAACGGCCAGCATCGCCATAGCAATGGTTGCCCATATGATAGGAAGCAATGCATTCCATAGTATCCTGACTGTAAACGTCCTGGAGGTCTTGTTTTTGTTCTCAAGGAAGCGCTGTTCGTCATATGTAGGTTTATGGAAGCCTTTCAGTTCTTCTTTCTTAACTTCTTTTGGGTTGATTATCATTTGTCATCAGCCCTCCTTACTTATTGCAAAAGGAGAGCCCGAACCAAAACTCAGCAATAGCCCAAAGAGACACGATGAAAGTGCCAATTCCGCAACAGATTGCTGATTCCGAAGAAACGAAAAGTGCATGATGTACAGCCAGATATGTCAGCCCCAATGCGGAACTGATAAGCGGAATGGATAGGAACAAAAGAGTTTTTGCGATAAACAATGCATCTTTATGTTTGGATTTTTCCGTAATGTTTTTTAATCTTTTCAAAGTTAACACCTCCTATTTTTCTTTATATTTACAATATGCAAAAAAGAGTAAAAAAAATTGTGAAAATGCAGTGAAATTTTACAGCTAAAAAAACGCAAAAAGAAATCCTCAAAAAACGAACGATACAGAGTTTTTTCAGCATATTGTATGTATACAGGAAGAAAAACAAAGGAGGGAAAAGATAACGAAAAGAAAAAAATATTGGTTTCCACCTGGATTTACGGTAAGCATTGTCGGTTTTTCCAGCATACTGGCTTTGACCGGATGTGGCAAACAATATGATGTGCTTGACAAGATTGCCGATTCCACGACAGTAGGAGAAAGTATTTCCGATAAAGTGCAGGATGAACTGGATGTGGAATCATCAAACGCGGAATACATCATAAAGCGTCTGACTGCGGCTGTCAACAAAACGGATGCGGATAGTACTTCTGAAGATGAAGGTACAGAAACAGGCGAAAGGCCAGAATACGACCCATTGAAATATGTGGATGTAAGCGGCTGCGATATCGCCGAAACAGCAAAAACGCAGGATATGGATATTGCCGAAAAGGATATCGATAATGCTGTAAAAGAAGAGATGATGAATCAGAATATCTTCAGTAAAAAAGAAAAATCGGAATCCGGTGATATTGTTACGATTGACTATACCGCAACAGAAGAAGGGCAACAAAAGGCTTTTGTTGATGTGAAAGATGAGGACCGAATCGTCGGAGACAATCTGTTCCCTGACGAAGTTGATGAAAAACTCGTTGGGGTTAAGGCTGGTGATGTGATTAATGTAGAGTATTCATTCCCGAAGGACTACAAGGACAAAAATTATAGAGGAAAGACTTTTGATTATCACATCACAATTAAAAAAGTGAAAGGAATGACACTGACAGATGAAACAGCGGTAAGCCTGTCTAGCGGGGCGCAGACGACGATTAAGGAATACCGTGAGTACATAAAGTCACTTTTAGAGTATAAAAAAACGCAGGAATTAAGCGAAAACGGTGTAGACTCCCTGTGTAAAAACGCAAAAATCACAGGCTATCCGGATGATGTGCTCAGTTATGACATACAGCAGGCTTTTATCCGTGTATATCAGGAATCTGGGCTTTCAGATATTAACAGTGATGCTTTTAAGTCTTATGTAAAGAGCATAGGATATGACAGCATTGATGATTTCACAAAGAAGATGCAAGAATCAGTTACAGAGGCACTGGAAAAAGAAATGAAAGTCCTTGCCCTTGCAAAAACATATGGTCTTTGGCTTGATGATAAAACATTAAGCAAGGAAATTTTAAATCAGGCAACAGGCTATTCAAGTGCAGAAGGCTATTATGCTGATTACTCAAAATATCATGCACAATACGTTATGGCCAGAATCAATATAGCAAAGGAAATGCAGAAAAATGTCAAACAAACAAAACGTGCCGGCTAAAACGGCGCATTATCCAAAAAGAACAAACTTATTATTAAAAAGGACCAGCCTTTTGATTGACGAACTGGATGTGAGGAGAGAAGAGGAGGAGAAGTTTCAGCTCACACCGTATGAGGCTGGACGGTATATGCAGCTGAAAGAGATTTTTAAATGCCAGCGCCCAGCCGAGCCGATTGAGAATGCACTTGAGGACGAAAGGGCCTTAAAAGAAATCCGGAAAGAATACCTGACAGCATCAAAGATAAAAAGAGAAAGGCAGGAGATTAAAGAAAATGCAGATAAAGATGGAGTGGGAGGATTGCTTTTGGCCACCGGGACGCCGGTCATTTTAGTAGGGGTTTCACTTATGGAAACATTTATGACTGCGGGAATCGGTATCATCGTAGCCGGTGCCGCGATGTACGTCCCGGCATTTATCAGAGAAGTAACAAAAAAGAGAAAGGCAAGAAAAGACTTAAAAGAAATTTCAAACTGTCTGGATTCGCTTTCTAATGAGATTGATGAGAAGACGATGAATGTGGACAAGATATGCTCACAATACGGACTTCCGATTAATTGCCTGGAAAGAGAAAAATACATGGTTCCACTACTGGAAGCAGCAAAAGAATATGAAATGTTAAACCAGAAAGAAACAGATTATGAACTGCTGGTCCAGATAAACGGAAGCCAGGATATCAGCCGAAAGATTTCAAAGAATCTGGAAACGATATTAGGCCTTCCGGTAAAAGACGAAAAGGAGTATAAAAAAACATTAAAAAAAATTGAAGACCAAATCAAAAATTAAATACAGAAAAGGAGACTTAAAAAAATGATTAACTCTATCAAACAGGCCCTGACAACACGAGACATCAGACGGAAACTGGAAATCATTGTCGGAATAATCTTTCTGACACGTGTGATTTCCATGATTCCGGTTCCCGGAGTGGACGCTTCTGTTTTTAAGCAGTGGATGGCGTCCAATTCCAACGATGCGCTCAATCTTTTCTCAGCATTCACAGGAGGGTCATTTGAAAACTTCTCCATGTTTGCTTTAGGCATCACCCCGCTTATTACAGCACAGATTGTCATCCAGCTGATGGCAGGCGTAATCCCGTCACTGGCAAAACTACAGAAAAAGGGTGAACATGGACAGAAAGTCACAAAGTTCATCACTAACATCGTTGGTATCGTACTTGCAGCAATCCAGAGCCTTTGTATGGCAATCGGGTTCAATAAGAGCGGTATGATTACCGGAAACGCTGTCTTTTCTGCTATTGCTATCACGGTATTTATGACGGCAGGCACAGGAATCATGATGTATCTTGCGCACATCATTACAGAAAAAGCAATCGGAAACGGTGTATCTGTACTATTGATGGCGAACATCGTATCCAGGATGCCAGGCCAGTTCGCATCTATGGCGAAAAGCGTGGTTGACGGAAAGAGTAAAATGGTGGCTGCGCTCTCTATCACCGGGTTTATCGCTTTACTGCTGCTGATGATTATCGTAATCATTTATATGACAGAAGGATATCATCCGCTGCATGTACAGTATAGCCAGAAGATGAGCCAGTCAGGAGAGGATGCCGAAACAGGACAGATTCCGGTAAAGGTAGGAATTTCTGGCGTTATGCCAATCATCTTTGCTTCATCACTCATGGCTATCCCTCAGCTGATTGCAACGATTGCCGGAAAAGGATATGGCAGCGGATACAGCAAAATCTTCCTGAACATGATGACACAGAAGAACTGGTTTGATAACGACCATCCGATTTATGCGGTTGGCCTGCTGATTTATCTGGCACTGATTGTATTTTTCGCGTTCTTCTACCTGCCGGTGACATTTAATGCAGCAGAAATCTCTGACAATATCAGGAAGGCCGGGGGCTTCATTCCGGGAGTAAGAGCAGGAGAGGATACGGAGAACTACATTCAGAGTATTTCCCGCCGCCTTACTTCTATCGGTGTGGTGATGCTGATTTGCGTAACGGTAATCCCAATGGCTATTTGCGGTTCCCTCGGAATCACAACAACCATCAGCGGAACCTCATTAATCATCGTCATCGGTGTTGTGGCAGAAACGATGCAGCAGATTCAGCTTGAAATGGCAGGAAGGAATTATTGCGGAATCCTTTGCCAGGATACAGAAAAATAAAAAAAGAAGGAGTTAAAAATGGAGATAAGAAAAGGAGAGAATATCGGTGAGCCAGGCGATATCGAATTTAAGAAAGAAGAACTTGACGAGTCTAAAAAAATGACTCCGGATATGAAGTATATCAAATGGCCAGGCAACGTAACGGTTATGAAAGAGCTTATGTCAGTTGTAGTGGCATCCGCTGTACTGGCTATGCTGATTGCAGCAGGTGACCAGCTGGGAATGGCAATCGTCAACCTGGTGCTGAGATTTATCTGATATATACGGCGGCTGTATCTTGGACGATACAGCCGTTTTTTTGTATCCTCAACATTTTTGCATATTGAAACCGTAAAAGAGAAACAATATCTCAAATAAATCAAAGAAAGGAAAATGCAAAAATGGCGAGCATTAATTTATATGAAGAGCCAGTCTATTATTCGGAATTGGCAGATAAAGAAATCACAAAGGAAGGGGTGAAAGAGGACTGTAGCCGAATACTGAATGTCTGCACATATAAAGTACAGAAATATATCAACAGCCACTACGGAAAAAGTTTCCTCAACGAAGATAGCCTGAAAGACATGGTCCAGAATACTGCTGTAAGTATTATGGGAAGCATCAGTGATTACATCCTCACTGACAAAGCAGTCCCGTTTTGGGCATATATCAATGTCTGCATCCGGTCAGCGGCGAAAGAAGCATACCGGAAAGAGACCGGAGCAATGGGTGCATCTGCGCATGTAATGCGCGAGGCATCAAAGACAGTCGAAAAGATGCATAGCGAGCATCTATCAGAAGACGAAGTCGCGAAAAGTATGCATATGAAAAAAAGCACAGTACAGAGCTATGTACGGTTGAAGTGCCATACACTCAGTATGGATGAACCGGTTGCGCTAGCAGCAGTTGACAGTTTTAATGAAGGAGACACCCTTGCCGACAGGATTGGTGAAAAGAAGCAAGATATCTTAAGACGCGACAGTGTCGACGAGGTTTTGAAAGAAGAGCCGGGCGAGGTACATGAGATTGTTGAAAAAATGCTGGTCTCCATGAACGAAGAGGCCAGGTTCGTTATTGACAACTACCTGAAATATGCGCCGGAAGATAATTGGAGAGAATTGACCATGAAAGCATGCCGGCAAAAGAATATTTCCGAATCAAGGACAATGGACATCATCTACCGGTTCAGGAGAAGAGCAAAACATGAACTGAAGGACTGGGAGAAGAATGGCAGGATTGGCTCAGAGTAGAATTTAGGGCGGAATATCGCCTGCTAAATATAAATATAAATGATGCTGAAGATAAGATTACAAAGATAAAAGAAGATAAAAGCAAAAATAAAACAGCCTGGCGAAGCCAGGCTGTTTGTTTAATATAAGCGTTTTGTAATTACTTCTAGTCTCCTGTTTTACGTCATGATACCGAGAACTACGCTCGCTTGTCAGCGGCAAAAACCGCTTGATTACCTTCAGACAGACTGGCAAACAAGTTTGATAACTCAGTCTTCGGCTTCGTTACCAGATTCGCTTCGCTCAATGACCGCGGTCTCCCGTCCGTCGATGATACAGCGAGTAAAACAATTAGTATGCTGAAAAAAATGTTCTAATTTTTTTTTGATTTGTCATATTAAAAAAGAAAGAAAAAAATGCCAGTAACGGTTTTTCATAGAGACAAAAAAAGGCAGGAAATATAAAGAAAATAACGGGAGGATGAAAAATGAGAGAATACAAACCGTAGCGTATAGTTGACAAAGAAGAAAGGAGATTAAAATGATAAAGCTTAAAAAGATAAAAAATCTTAAGCAAGGAGGAAGAAAGATATGAAAAAACAATATTTTAACCCGCCAGACCGGAGAAAAAGAAAAAAAATAACAATAAAAACGGTTAAAGCAGGTATTATGTCAAGCGTGATGGCAGCAGTAACAGCTGCAACAACCGTGGCTGCGCCTATTTTAAGTTATGCTGCAGACCTGACAGAAACAGACTCTTCAGCACAGACGCAGACTATTACGAATGATGACGGCATTCAGACTATCCTGAATACAAGCGAGGGGAACGAGACTGCTGATAGTACGGAAGTTTCAAGTGAAGATGAAGCAGAAGAAACAAGGTTTTTGTTTCTGAAGCTGAAAAACACTGGCGGAAAAATCGTCATAGACAAAGGCGAGGATGAAGAACATACGGTCAGACTCGTAAAACATAAATCCGAAGACGGAAAGACGGATGAAGAAAAGATTGATGTTTACGATAAGGATGACGTACTGGTCTCAAGTGAGGATGCCGCTAAAAATAATTATACATACGCTTACGAAGTAAAATCTGACAGCGTGGCTAATGTGAAAGCAGAGGCTGATGAAGGATATGTACTGAAAAAGTATGAGGTGAAGGCTGGAGATGCAAATAAAAAGGCTGACCTTAACGCTGATGATGTTTCAGACAGTTATGAGCAGGCAATTTTTATGGATGAAAACAAAACTGTAGACGTGGAGTTTGAGAAGTCCAGCGAAGGCGATACTGGTGTTACTGATGAGACAACGCAAACAGCAGATGAAGATGTCAGCGATGATTGTGCTGATGATGCGACTGCGGACAATAGTACAAATGAAGATACGGATGTAAATGATAACAAAGAGAAAGACGAGGATATCAGCGTTGATGATTCGGTGCACAAAGGAGCTGATGCAGAGACAGAAGATGTTGAATCCAAAGCGGATGCTGCAGGTATGGATGATGACTTATCAGTTGTAGACCCTGAAGAGGACAAGGATGAAAGCGAGGTCGAAACAGCAGTAGATGAAAATGACACTGATGACGTTACTGAGGCTGGCGATGAAGAGTTGACTACAGACGCGGAAGCTGCGGATGACAGCGAGACAACGGATACAGGAGAGAGTGCGGATGAAACAGTGGAAGAACATTTTTTGGAAAAAGCAGACGGCGTGGATGAACTGAACGCTGATGAATTTGCTTCTGCAAGACTGATTGTTATGACTGATGCTGAATCTGGAATCGTTGACGAAGAACATCTGATTGGCTCTTACGGTAATATTTATCTTCTGCAATACAAAGACGCAACACAGGCAATGAACGCTTATATGTATTACAAAGAGAATGCAGAGGCAGTAGAACCGGATGCAATCGTTGAAGCTGCTACTGAAAATGCTTCAGAAAATGCATGCGACAGCATCCCGTCAGAAACAGAAAGTAACGCTATTGCAGCACTGAATACCGCCGAGGATTCTGTGGCAGCAAAGAGTGAAGATAATGTAATCGCACTGATTGACACAGGCGTGTCTGAGTCTGAAAATATCGTAGACAGAATTTCGCTGATTGATGATGACCTGACCGGTAAAAACAGCCATGGTGATACCATGGTAAAAAATATCGTAAATCAGAACAATGAAGCAAAAATCTTGTCTATCAGGGCGCTTGGAGACAACGGCCAGGGTAGCATTTCTGATGTTATTGCTGCAATGGAATATGCTATAAAGCAAAATGTAGGTATCATCAATCTTTCAATATCAACAAGAAAAGACTCCATAAACAAAATACTGGAAACAGAAATTGATAAAGCCGTAGGAGACGGAATCACCGTTGTTGGTGCTGCAGGAAATAATGGCGATGATGCTTCCGGATACATGCCTGCATCTGTTGATTCTGCGTACATTATTGGCGCATGCAATAAAGAAGGCGTGAGACTTACAACATCAAATTATGGAGATACTGTTGATTATAACGCGGTAGCCAATTCAACATCGGAGGCTGCGGCCATGTTCAGTGGTTATGCTTCTAAGTGTGGAATCAAAAATGTAAAAGCAGACAAAAAAGATTTTTTTGACGCATCTTACAGGAGTGATGAAGTATCGCAGGGTGACGGATTGAAAGTATATTACCTGTTTTACGATGCAAGTAAGCCAGATATTGATGAGCATACAAAAAATGTTGTAACAAATATCATTTTGAAGTATCCATATGAAAAGATGTCAGATGGAAGCCTTCATTGTTTAATAAATCCAGATGCTTCAAAATACAACTATAATCTTAACGGTGCTGACGGAACATCACTGGCGGTTGATGTAGACCGTGGAGCACATGGCGGACGGCAGCAGCCTATCACTGATGAATGTACATATGATGAGCAGACCGGCTATATCGACATCCCGGCAGAATATGCAGACAAAGATGTAACTGTCACTGTATGGCAAGACACGGAGTCAGCATTCTATAAAAACCTTATGCCAGATGAGATAAAACCTGAAGAAGACCAGACTGGAAAAGTTTCAGTGGCAACTTTTTCAAGCTATTTTCCAGATGGAACATATCCCGCATACTTTATAGCAAAAGGATGTAATATGGTATATCTGAAAGGAGATATCAGTAAATACACCGTAGGAAAGAGCTGGCAGGCCAGCGCAACAACACATAATGTTGGAAATGGTGGTGTTTCGTTTAACTGGGTATCTGGAATGGACGTATACCATAATGGCTTCGGGGCCGGACAGATTTTTAATATTCACGGTTGCAGCGATAGTATCTTTAATAACATTGGCGGAAAAGGTGCTGATGGACTCAACTGGCTGTTTGGTGGATGTGTCAGTGATGTGAGCAATAACTTTGACGGAGACCCTGTTGTAACGGATTTTTACATTGAGTGTATCAAAAATGATTCTGCAACAGCAAGAACCTTCTTCTTCCGTGCAAAATGTTCGGGACCAAGTGGACAGACCGCGCAGACAATGGTTGGCTTTTTCTGTGCATCTATTACGACTCCGCCACCAACGACTTCAAAGTTTTCGGTTTATAAATGTATGAGCCTGTATGACCAGCTGGCAAAGAACACAAGCCGTGTAGGAGAGGTTGTTGATACAACGTTCACTATCTATACAAACAAGGACTGCGCTGCTTCACATATCGCTACGATGTCAAATGGCAAAAAGGCTGTCATTGGTAAGGGCGGAAACGTTCCACTGTCATACATGACAGATTCAAAGACCAAAAAAACCGTAAAATCAAAAGCGTACGCTACTGTTGTATTAAAACCAGGAACATATTACGTGAAGGAAACAGGCCGAATATCCGGTACGATTCAGAATACAAATGTGTATGGTCCGTGTAAGATAGCAGCGGGAAAGAGCTATAAACTCAGAGATTTTGTCAAAACGGCAGACAGAAGCAAAAAGAGCATGACGTCGACAGGATATGTTGTAAACTATCCGTTCAGGTTCAAAGGCGCGATACTTACCAAAAAGGCCGGGGACACGAAAAAGCCACTGGCAGGAGCGATATACAAAGTGCAGTACAGTGAGCAGGGTGGCACAGCTTTTAAAGCAAAGAGGACATGGTACTTGAAATCTGACAGCAATGGACAGGTTAAAGTAGATGGAAGCCATCTTGCTTCAGGGTATAAGAGCAGTGCACTGTTCTATGTGACGAATGCAGACAATACAAAAACCTATTTCCTGCCTGTATGCTCATTAAAGATAACAGAGGTCAAGGCGCCGGAAGGATATCAGGTTGTGAAGACTACTAAGACAATTAGTATCGTAACAAAGCCGAAAGACTCAAAACTGGACACATGGGTTGATTACAATGCGGTAACTTCTGAGAAGTATGAGCAGATAGACCCGCATATTGATGAAAGATGGAGACTTACGGTCTATGCTAAAAAAATCGACCAAAACGGAAATCCGCTGGCCGGGGCTATGTTTGGAATTTATAACACTAAGGAAAAAGCCGAAAAGGAAGACGATGCTTTAGCTCGTCTTACCACCGGCTCGGACGGGCTGACCCCGGATTATACGTATCCTGATTTAGACCAGTCTACAGAAAAAACATGTACACTATACTGTAAAGAACTAAAGGCTCCTGATGGATTTGCCCTTCCCGCAAACAACGAACCGTTGTCACTTACTTTCAGTCTTAGTGATTATAAAAAACTCACAAAGAAAGAGCAGGATTCCACCGGCGAGCGGAAACCGTTTGGTGGTAAAGGAGTGATAAATACCCCTGAAGGCTGGGCTTATTCGTTCAGGATAAAAAAAATAGATGAAAAAAATAAACCTTTAAAAGGGGCTGAATTTAGTATCTATAAGAGCCAGGATGATGCAGAGGCTGGCGAAAATGAGCTGGATTCATACGTAACTGACGAAGACGGTCTGACGCCTTTGGAAACAATGAGGCTCACGAACGATGTATCAGAGATAACGCTGTATTGTCGTGAGACAGCCGCTCCTGATGGATATATACTTAATGACGAAGTGTTTACCCTGACATGGAAAAAGGCGGATTACGATAAACTGTCTGATACGGATAAGAAGAATGGAAAACTTCAGTGGTTTGGCTCAGAAAATGGAATTGTAAATGAACACGAATCCAATCCTTCGGGATGGAACCTGAGGGCACAAATTAAGAAAGTTGACGACGACAATAAACCTCTTGCTGATGCTGTGTTTGGAATATATACAAACGAGACATGCGACGAAGATTCACAGGTAGCAGAGCTCACGTCAGGTGAAGACGGCCTTACGGATGAATTTACATATGAAGCTGACGCAGCGAATGACTCAATCACGTTATACTGTAAAGAAACGGATGCTCCAGATGGATATGATATTGATGACAAAGTCTATAGTCAGACATGGACTCATGATGAATATAAAGCATTAAGTGCAGAGGAACAGGAAAATGGAAAACTTAAAATGTTTGGCCCGGTTGATGGTATCGTGAACCATCTTTCATGGCGTGTAAGGATGAACGTTAAAAAGATAAATAAGAAAAAAGAACCTTTGGCTGGAGCACAGTTTGAGGTTTATGGTGATAAAAATTGTAGTTCTTCAGAGTTCATTGGCACATTGACAACGGGACAGGATGGTATGAGCAATACTATCTCATTCGCTGTTGATTCAGCAACAACGTCTATCACGTTATGGTGCAAGGAGACAAAAGCCCCTAAGGGATATCTGATATCAAAAGAAATCGCATCGCTTACATTTGATAAATCAGAGTACAAGACACTTCTGGCACAGGGTAGCACAGAAGGGCCATTGAAGACATTTGCAGGCGAAGGATTCATAGATGATGAGATAACCCCACCGACTGTAAAGATACAGAAAAAGTCTACTGTGTCAAATGAAATATTGGAATTAAGCGGATATTCACTGAAAGGTGCTGAGTTTGAGATAACAGGAAATGGATTCACTGGAAGGCTGATAACAGCGGAGGATGGAACAACAGAAGAGCTGTCGCTTCCAACCACATCCGGGGAGTACCAGGTCACAGAGGTCAAGGCGCCGCTTGGTCATACATTAGACAGCAGAACGCAGACGATAAAAATCAATATGCCCCAAGACAACGGTAAGAAGGTTGCACTTGAGTTCACTGATGAGCCGATATTTGTTTCAGACGGATTCCAGATTACAAAAACCGATGAAAATAAGAATCCAATCAAGGGTGTAGTCTTCAAAGTTGAGTTCATGGACAATGACATAACAAAGAAAACATGGTATCTCGTTTCCGATGAAAAAGGACTCGTAAAAATGGATACGTCATACACCTCAAAAGAGGCTGGTTATAAGAGTGATGGTTTTTATAAACATAATAATAAAGTAGTTATTCCTATTGGGGGAACGCTAAAAATTACGGAAGTAAAAGCACCTGCTGAATATACAATTGACAGTACACCTAAATATCTGACGACAGGTAAAGATGAAAAAATGAAACTGGATGTTATCAATACTTCAAAGCCATGCAAAATAAGTATCAGGAAATTTGATACAGATGGAAAAACACCTTTAAAAGGAGTTCAGTTTGAGCTGAAGTTCCTCCAGTCTGCTTCGGTACAGTCTGCTCCAAATAGACTTTTGAAAGTTGGTGAGAGCACAAAAGGAGAAACTGATGCAAATGGAAATCTTGTATTTGATAACCTTGACAGGGGACAATACCAGATAACAGAAACAAAAACGACTGAAGGACATACGCTTTTAAAAGACCCGATTACTGTTACCCTTCCAATCACAATGACGAAAGAGGAGGCTATCAAGAATAAGGCTGATACATCAAAGGCGACGTGGGATGCCTATACGAACAAGTGGCAGTTCTACGACTGTACTTTTGAAGTAACCAACTCAGCAACATTTAAGATGCCGATGACTGGAGGAACAGGAAATTGGAAGTATGGTATTATCGGCTTTGGCACACTTGCGGTTCTTGGAACTGGATTAATCCTGATGATGAATCCTCGGAAACAGAAGAAACGCAGGAAGTAACTGAAAATGGATAACCACAAAAAATATGAAGTGGTGAGGAAAAGAAATAAAAGATAAGAAGAGAAGCGCACGGAAACGTGCGCTTCTTGTGTAAGTATGAGGAGGAGATGTGGTATAAAAGCATTTTGTTGCATTTTTTTCGCATACTAAATACAAAAGGTAAGAAAAGGAGTAAAAAAAATGAAAGACAAAGATTATTATACAAAATCGTACGATAAATACAGTCAAAACACAAAATGTCAATGCGACTTGGAAGAAGGAAAGATAAGAATATACGAAGTACCATTTGAATATCGTGATGGATTAGCATATGTTCTTGCTCGGAAGGCAATACGACTGGGAGATTTAAAAGGGGAATGCAGAAAAAAAGAAAAAAGATTACTTGCAGAACAGTTGATGGGTGATATAATAGTATGTAAAAAATATAAAGAGAAAGGTTCGGATTTATCCTCTGAATATCCTGAATATAGGACAGAAGACAGAATACGAGATTTGCGAAGTCTATTTCTAATGTGTGCGGACGAGGGGTATTTCTGATAACAATGCAAGATGATTCATAACGAATTTTTTTATAAAAATATAGACGATACTGAAACACATAAAATATTAAAGTCGATAAAAAATGATTGGGATAAGCAGATATTAATAAAATTTTTTGACTGGATTAATAACAAATGCTTAACAGGAGATGCGAGATTCTGTAAGATAGCACAAGTAGAGCAAGGTAATGATTATGTTGCATTTTTCCTAACTAATAGTATACAATTAAACGCAATTAGAACACGATATGAAATATGCGGCTATTTGAGTTATACTTCAAATATCAGGAAACCTAAAATTTATTATGCTGATTTAACACACTACAACGACACGAATATATTGTGGATACAGGATAATTACATTACAAGTCCGAATATGAAAAATAAAGGCATCGGTTCAGCCGGAATGAGCTGCATAAAGAATCTAGCAGTTCAATTAAATTGTGAAAAAATTCAAGGTAAAGCACAAGTAACAAATGTTATTAATAAGAATGAAATGGATAAGCTTATTTCATTCTATTCAAAAAATGGTTTTACAATAAACCCAGCAAACGACATTATAACATTTTTGCTGTAATATTATTTTTTGTTGGCTTTTGCGAGCAGTCGACGGTCAATCACACACAAAGACTAAATTAAAATATTTCTCAAAATATTAGTTGACAAAATAGAGTTTTTGGCATATTATCATAATTACGCGTAAAACCGCGGCCAACCTAAATATGCATCGCTTAGATTTACATATTTAGTTGTCCGTCGGATGTAAGCGTAAAGAATTAAAAAATATTTTTTTCTTTTTTTCGTCAAAAACTATATTTTTTCGGCATACTATATATGTAACAAGATAAGAACAATCTTGTACTTGGCATTTGCCAGAATAAAACTTAAAAACATATGCCGTTGTATACAAAAGACCTTGTATGTGTAAAATGTTTAAGGCCGTGTACCCGATAGAAAAGGCGGGGAGGTGTCAGCAACAGCAAAAAATTGTTGCATAGTATATTTTTTAAAGGTAATCCCCGTAACAGGGGATAGAGGGATAGTGTTAGTCCTGCGAGGCGCTTTTCGGCCTCGCAAAGAAGCCGCGGTCATTGGAGTGAAACGGAATCTGGTAACGACTCCGGCAAAGCCGGGGAGTTATCAACCTATGGTCGTCCGTCGGTCAATCACTTATTCATTTGCCCAGAATGGGAAAGATTCTGTTATGCGAATAAGGAGCGTTCGCCTTCGGAGAATGTCATGACTGATGTAGTGGATGCATTCGTGTGTAGCCGAAGTAAAATAATCCGTGGAACATCATACAGACGTAGGGGCTGGAACGACCTGACAGGACAGGTGCTAAATCATCCTTCTTGATTTAGTCAAGATAACTGGCGGACAGTGAAATAACTACACTATTTTATTAAATTATTGACTTCTTTTACGAATTTGTATCTACTATATATAGAGAGGACGAATTCTCTTATGTACGTATAGTCTCTGGGAGTAACGGGACTTAAACGTAGAATATTACTCAGTAGTATGTGTAATCTCCGAGAATGGCGGGATTTAAGAAATAAGTGGGAATTCTCGGAGATTTAATTGCCGAGATGGAAACGCCTAGATATACAAATAAACAAAAATATCGCTTGCGATTTATTGATTTCTCTACGCTTCGGCGTAGAGAAATTTTTATTTTCTGCAAAAATTTTTCGCAAAAAAATCGTCCCGTTTGAGATTTTTTCGGCATATTAACTATGTAAGAAAAAAGACAGGAGGTTTTGATATGGCAAAGAAAAAATCCATACGGGTTGATTTTGCAAAATCTTGTATTACATATAACAAATTGAATACGATTGCTAAAAGTGCCATATCAGACATGCAGTCTTTTGGTAACCCGATAACCTTACCGGTGGAACACCGGAGTAGCCTGCCGAGCTACGGGGTCACGCTTACAGACGTGGCGTAATATGTCACCCGGATAGACAGGAAAAAGAGAACCTGCGGGTTCGAAGCCTGTGTCTAGACTGTCTTCTTCGGAAGCCTGTTTCTTTAGATGCGGGTAGTTCACATGTAGAATATCCTTCAAAAGTATGTGTAATAATCGTTGGAGCAGCTGTTACTCTGACAAATGAATGCTTGCTTTGTTGGAACAAGAATGTTATAATATAAGAAACACAGGGAGCCGTTGCAAACGGTTTATCTCCAGAAATTAATTTTCAAGTTTAACTTAAGCCGTCGTCTAGTTCCAGTAGTCGGCGGCTTCTTGCTTTTGTTCCGTTTGTCGAGTTCTACTTGCCAGATAAATTTCCAGCATTCTAGCACGAAAGTGAGACCACTTATCGCGACTACAAACTTATACATGTCGCATCCCCTCCTTGTAAAAACTAGAGAAGGGGCATTTATCTGCACCTCCCCAGTAAACTATATTAACAGTTACGAGGAGATAAACCGCCTGCCGTTATTCTCGGCTCCCTATGCAACATAGTATATCAGGATAGAAATAAAAAATCAAGAAAACGCAAAGAAATGGTCAATTTTGAAGAGTTTTTAATATAAATTTACTTTTTTTATCACCGATGGGTAGAGAAATTTCCATCCGTGTCTGCTACACGCGAGCGTAGTTCGCGATGTCACAAATAATTCTCCCTACTTGTTTTTTTATATATATTTTACAACAAATATATATGGTTTGCAAAAAAAATAACGCACCACCTCGCGGTGGTGCGTTTGTGCGATATAAACTAGTTAAGATGGATTTTCTATCCAATTGGCTTTTAGAGTTTTTGTTTCTGACATATGAATTTCCGTTGTTTGTTTCGTTTCATAGCCATCATCGTAAACAGTTGTCCACTTATCGAATCTGCTGCCGTCATTCTCTGGCTTTGAGATATTATCAATTGATAGCGTCATCCCCGCCGGAATCTGCATCGTATATTTTTCAACTCCACCTTTATCTGGGAATGTACCGCCGTTTGCGTCAACAGTCAACGTAAACTTCTGGTCCGGGTCTTTGGCGAAAATCTGCACCCAGTAAATGACTCCATCTTTTTTGTAGCAGCCTACTCCAATATGAGTAGCACCGCTGTCTGCCATAGTAACATAATGTCCAGGGCTATTTACGACGCCATTGACAAATTCTTTTGGAGTTCTAAAGCCTACAGCGATATTTTCCCCACGAATATTTCCAGCACCAGCTTCATGATAAGCTGTGTTTGCATTCGTTCCATCTGGCCTGGTGTGGCTATATTTAACAAGTGCACATTCTTTCGCTCTTACCGCCGCTCCTTTATCAAGCGCTGCGTTCTCCTGCACCGGATTTTTCCCGGCTTTTTGTCTTTCAATGTTCGTCAATCGTATGACTTCCTTAATGAATTTCTCTGTATTGAGCGGGGTTTCTGTTGGCTTTGGTGTAGCGGTTGGCTTTGGCTTCTGTGTCGGCTTTGGTGTTGCCGTAGGCTTCGGTTTCTGTGTCGGCTTCGGCGTTGCTGTCGGTGCAACTGTCGGAGTGGCAGTAGGCGTTGCAGCCGGTTTCTCTTGGATGACAACCCGCAGTCCTGCTTTGTTGTAACTGCCGTAAGTCTTAAACGTCTTATTATATCCCCTTACCATATAGTAGTAAGTTCTTCCGGCTTCAACCGGGTACTTACGGCTGGACTTGTGAACGTATTTCAGGGTCTTTGAACTGACGTTTGCAATTCTGGTCCACTTTGTGGTATCAGCGGAGCGGTAATAAACCAGGTAGTTCGTAGCATTGATGGATTTTGTCCAAGTAACAGTAGTCTGCTTATAGTT
>NZ_JBDGAB010000018.1:0-69671 GCF_040910705.1 Blautia sp. RTP21359st1_E11_RTP21359_211015 | reverse complement strand
TTAAGAATTCATATCCGAGATCCGGAGCATATCCGTGGAAGGTTTCTGCGTGTGCCATCTCGTCTACGGATTTATGAAGGGCATCGATGATCGCCGGTGCAAGCGGCTGTGTCACATCACCGATTCCAAGACTGATCACAGAATCCTTAAATTCCGGATTGGCCTCCTTATATGCGCTTACCTTCTTTGCGATATTGGAAAACAGATAGCTTCCCGGAAGTTTTAAATAATTCTGATTTACTGTAACCATAGTATTTTATCTCCTTCTCTCAATTTCCTCTGCCAGTGCTTTTCTGACGCTGTCAGGATTTGCCTTGCCTTTCAGTTCTCTCATCAGCTGTCCTACAAAAAATCCCATAACCTTATCCTTGCCGCCCAGAAGCTCTGCCAGCGGTCCAGGGTTTGCATCTACGATCTTTTTCACAGTTTCGGTGAGAAGTCCTGTATCTTCTACGATCTTAAGACCATTCTCTTCTATATATACAACCGGATCAATATCCTCGTCAAACACTTTTTCAAATACTTTCTTGGCATTCTGTGCGCTGACCTCTTTTTTCTCCACCATGGAAAGAAGGTCTGCCAGATGCTTCGGGGTAAAGCTTACCCTTTCCGGGTCAAGGCCCTTGTCCTTTGTCAGGCGGAGAACCTCCACCATAAACCAGTTTGCCACCTTTTTCGGGTTTCCGAGAAGAACTGCTGTCTCCTCAAAAAGTCCTGCCAGATGTCTGGATTCGGTCAGGATCCCTGCATCATAAGCCGGAAGCTCATACTCCTTCTGATAACGTTCCATCTTGGCTTCACGAAGCTCCGGAATGGAAGTACGCAGCTCTTCGATCCATGCATCGGAAATGTGGATCGGCGGAAGATCCGGGTCCGGGAAGTAACGGTAATCCTTTGCATCCTCCTTGGAACGCATTGCATGGGAAGACTCTTTGTTATCGTCCCATCTTCTTGTCTCCTGTACAACAGCTCTTCCTTCTTCCAGAAGCTCGATCTGACGTTCTCTCTCTCCTTCGATCGCTCTCGCAATGGCCTTGAAGGAGTTCAGGTTCTTCATCTCTGTTCTTGTTCCGAAGGTCTCACTTCCCACCTCACGGACGGAAAGGTTGACATCGGCACGCATGGAGCCCTCCTGGAGCTTACAGTCAGAAACTCCAAGATACTGCATGGTGCAGCGGAGCTTTTCCAGATAAGCGATAACCTCCTCGGAGCTTCTCATATCCGGCTCGGATACGATCTCGATCAGCGGTACCCCGCTTCGGTTGTAGTCAACCAGGGAGCAGTCTTCCCACTCATCATGGATCAGCTTACCGGCATCCTCCTCCATATGCATCTCATGGATACGTACAGTCTTTTTGCCTGCGGAAGTCTCGATCTCAACAGCTCCGTCATAACAGATCGGCAGATACAGCTGAGAGATCTGATAGTTCTGGGGGTTATCCGGGTAAAAATAGTTCTTACGGTCAAACTTACAGTACTGATGGATATGACAGTTTGCCGCAAGACCTGCCTTGATGGCAAACTCTACCACTTTTTTGTTGAGGACCGGAAGAGAGCCCGGCATACCGGTGCAGACCGGGCAGGTATGTGTATTTGGTGCGCCTCCGAATTCTGTGGAGCATCCGCAGAAGATCTTTGTTTTTGTGGCAAGCTCCACATGCACCTCAAGTCCTATGACTGTCTCATACTGTTTCATGCCTTTTCTCCCCCTTCCATTGCTGTTCCGAAATCACCGCGTTTTTTCTCATAGGCGTGTGCTGCGCGGAACAGGTTGTTTTCTTTGAAGCAGTCACCGATCATCTGGATCCCGATCGGAAGGCCTGCTGCGTCTTTTCCGCATGGGACGGTGATTCCGGGAAGTCCGCACAGGTTTACTGCTACCGTATAAATATCGCCAAGATACATGGCAAGAGGGTCTTTCAGGCTCTCTCCCAGCTTCGGTGCGGTAAACGGTGATGCCGGGGCAAGAAGAACGTCATATTTGGAAAAGGCCTGATCAAATTCCTTTTTGATAAGGGCTTTTGTGCGAAGTGCTTTCAGATAGTAAGCATCGTAGTAACCGGAGCTTAACACAAAAGAGCCAAGCATGATACGGCGCTTTACTTCCTCGCCGAAACCTTCAGTTCTTGTCTTTTTGTACATGTCATGAAGTCCCTCGTACTCTTTTGCACGGAAGCCGTACTTCACACCGTCAAAGCGCTCCAGATTGGAGCTGGCCTCTGCGCTGGCAATGATGTAGTAGGCAGGGATCATATATTCTGTTGTCTTCATGGAGAAAAATTCTACCACTGCGCCCATCTCGGTAAGGCTCTTCAGCGTATTCATAAAGGCCTCTTTTACCTCCGGGTTCAGTCCCTCTGAGAGATATTCCTTCGGCACGCCGAATTTCATTCCCACGATCTTATCTGTCATAGAAGCGGAGAAGTCAAGATCCTCTCTCTTCATGGAGGTGCTGTCTTTTGCATCGTGTCCGGCAATGATCTCAAGAAGTGCCGCACAGTCTGCAACATCCTTTCCTACCGGTCCGATCTGATCCAGAGAGGATGCGTAGGCAACCAGTCCGTAACGGGATACTGTTCCGTAGGTCGGTTTGATTCCGGTAACACCGCAGTAGGAACTTGGCTGACGGATGGAACCGCCGGTATCGGAGCCAAGTGCCAGGTAAGTTTCCCCTGCTGCCACTGCCGCACAGGAGCCGCCGGAGGAGCCGCCCGGAACATGCTCCAGATCCCACGGGTTTCTGGTGACGCCGTAAGCGGATGTTTCTGTGGTACTTCCCATGGCGAACTCATCCATATTTGTCTTTCCGATGATCACAAGACCTGCCTGTTCCAGACGGTCAATAACCTCGGCATTGTACTGCGGCACAAAATTCTCAAGGATCTTTGATGCACAGGTAGTTGTTTTTCCCTTAATGCAGATATTATCCTTAATTGCAATAGGTACACCGGCAAGAGGTCCTGTATAGGTTCCATCCTCAATGCCCTTCTGTACCTCTTTTGCTCTTGCATAGGCTTCTTTTTTGTAAGTATCAAGATAAGCGTGGACCTTGTCCTCTTTTGCTTCGATCTGATCAAATACGTATTTCACACCGTCCAGGACGCTTATCTGATGCTGCTTGATCTTTTCCGCAAGCTGTAATGCGGTTAATTTTCCCAAATCCATGTCCTGTCTCCTGTCTTATCCAATTGTTTTCGGAACCTGATACTGGTTTTCTTTCTGTTTCGGTGCATTGGCAAGCATCGCCTCATGATTGTCTCCGTTTGTCACAATATCTTCACGAAATACATTTTCGTCCTCAAAAATATGGGACATGGGCTCTACGGAAGAAGTGTCAAGTTCATCCAGCTTGTCTACATAGTCCAGCATCTTCTGCATGTCCTCTTTTGCTTTTTCCTTTTCATCCTCTGTCAGAGAAAGCTTCGCAAGGATGCAGACATTTTCCATTGTTTCATCATCGATTATCTTTGCCATCTTTTTTCTCCTTATTACGGCTCAAGTCTGTTCATATCACGTGGGAACAGACAGGTCTCACGAACGTTTTCTTCTCCGAGGATCTGCATGGTAAGACGTTCCAGTCCGATTCCAAGTCCTCCATGAGGCGGCATTCCATGCTTGAAGGTATCCAGATACTGCTCCATACCCTCTTCATCCATACCACGGGCTGCGATCTTATCCTTCAGCATCTGATAATCATGGATACGCTGTCCGCCTGTAGTTACCTCAAGTCCCTTGAACAGAAGATCAAAGCTTAATGTAAATTTCTCATCTGACGGATCATCCATTGCGTAGAACGGACGCTTCTTAGACGGATAATGTGTGACAAAAACAAAATCAGCATCATATTCTTCTTTGAAATATCTTCCGATCAGCGCTTCTTCCTCCGGCTCCAGATCATATGGGTTGCGGATCTTACGTTTATATTTTTCAGCTACCAGCTCTTTGGCCTTGTCAAAACGTACTGCCGGGATCTTGTCCACCTTCGGAAGCTCCACTTTCAGAATGGAAAGCTCATGAGCGTAGTCTTTCTTAAGAAGCTCTACCGCATACTGGAGAAATCCGGTTTCCATCTCCATGATATCCTCAAATCCGTTGATATAGCCCATCTCAAAATCAAGGCTTGTATATTCATTCAGATGACGTTTTGTGTTATGCTTCTCTGCACGGAATACAGGGCCGGTCTCAAATACACGGTCAAAAACACCTACCATCATCTGTTTATAAAACTGCGGGCTCTGTGCCAGAACTGCCGGTTTATGGAAATAACTCAGCTTGAACAGGTTTGCACCACCCTCTGCACCTCTGGCTCCGATCTTCGGTGTGTGGATCTCGGTGAACCCCTTCTCATAGAGGTAATCACGAAATGCCCGCACCAGAGCCTCCTGAATCTTGAATTTTGCACGCTCCTGCACATTACGCAGGGCGATAGGACGATAATTCAGCTTTGCCTCCAGGGAAGTGTTCAGCTTCCATTTGTCGATGGCCAGCGGAAGAGGCTCTGCAGGTGAGGAAAGGATCTCCACATGGCTGATGCGGAGTTCTCTTCCGTGAGGCGCTCTTTCTTCCTCATGAAGAGTTCCTGTGAGGCGCACACACATTGCCTCCTTCAGATCATGAATGGAAACATTTGTCTTGTCGTTTTCATATACGGTCTGAAAAAGCCCTTCTTTTTTTCGAAGTATCACAAATGCCACGTCACCCATATTACGGATGCTGTGTATTGCACCTTCCACTGTTGCTTCCTGGTCTTTCATGCTCTCGGAAAGAAGCACATCCCAGGCACATTCTCTAGTCTTACAGATTCCATCCATAAATTCCATTCCCTCATCCTCCAATTCAAAGTAGTTTCACCGAATCAGGAAATCCCCTGCGGAATTTTTCCCGATTCGGTGTGATATCAGGCATTCAAAGCAGATCATTTCTGTCCGCCCTATTGTTTTTTTACACAGAATCATATAAAAGCATCAGAACCATCTGGGCTGTCTCCACCATATTGGTCCCGGAATCCATACTGCATTTCTGGATATAGCGGTATGCGTCATCCTCGCTCAGGTGATTTCTTTCCATTAGAAGCATCTTTGCATTTGAAATATAATTCTGTTCTTTCCATGAACGCTGTTTCGGCTTTTTCTTATCTTTTTTCCAACGCCTTTCGATCTGGGAAAGCATCATGCTTACCGTATTTACCAGATCTCCGACTTTCAGAGGCATTCCCACGCATAAAATGGATGTTGGCGCCTCACTGATCACTCCCCGGGAAGCCATAAGCAGCATTTCAAAATAATCCGGCATATAGTCCAGAAGATCACGGTAGTACATATCCTGAAGATGATAACCGCAAAGCAGAACGCCGCCATCAAGCTCCGAGATACTGGCAAGGGCATTGGCACCTGAATTGCATACTGCCGCCACCGTGAATCCATATCGGTTAAGGACTGTGCGGATCTTTTTTGCATCTTCTATTTTCGGTAATGCAATCACGATACTCGTGTTCATAAGCCGCCACTCTCTTTCGTCCCATTATGCCTCGTTCATCAGATCCGATACAGATACTCCTCGATCTCCCAGTCGGAAATCTCCTGGGAATAACGTAGCCACTCTTTTCTCTTGGCCTGCGCATACTGTTTGCAGAAAGCTTCTCCAAGGATTTCCTTCATCCAGCTGCTGTCCTCAAACAGTGTGATCGCTTCCCGCAGGTTCTCCGGTAAATTCTCGATACCCTGTTCCTTCTGATCCGACTCGGAAAGAGAACGGTTAGAAGCTTTTGTAGGATAGATCTTCTTCTGGATTCCATCCAGGCCCGCTGCCAGGCATACCGCAAAAACAAGGTATGGGTTGGATGCAGCATCCGGGCTTCGAAGCTCGATCCTGGTATCAGCACCATTGACTCTCGGGATCCTTACCAGTGAATTCTGGTTATTTCTCGTCCAGGTCAGCTCTGTAGGCGCATCAAATCCAGGTACAAGACGCTTATAAGAATTTACAAGCGGATTGGTGATCAGAGTCATCTCACGGCTGTGAGCCAGAAGACCTCCGATAAAATAGTATGCCTCTTCACTTAATCTGGACGGATCCTCCGGATCCACGAAAATATTTTTTCCATTTTTAAACAGTGAAAAATGGATATGCATGGCTGAACCGTTTACTTCCCGTCTTGGCTTCGGCATAAATGTCGCATGAAGTCCATGACGTTTGGCTACAGTTCTTACTGCCATCTTAAAGGTTATAACTTCGTCTGCCATCTCACGTGCTTCCCCGTAATGAAGGGCGATCTCATGCTGTGCAGGTGCTGTCTCATGATGAGAGGATTCCACCTCAAATCCCATATCCTCAAGAGTCAGTACCATGTCACGTCTTGCATTTTCGCCTAAGTCCACCGGACTTACATCCAGATATCCGGCCTTTTCGTGAGAAACCGTTGTAGGCATTCCGTTATCATCAATATGAAACAGGAAAAACTCGCATTCCGGGTCAACATAACAGGTATACCCTGCCTCCTCTGCTGCCTGCGCTGTTTTTTTCAGAATATATCTGGAGCTCATCTCATGCTCTGATCCGTCTGCACGGCGCATATCACAGATCAGTCTTGCAACCTTTCCCTGCTGAGGACGCCATGGAAGAATTGAAAAAGTATTATAATCCGGATACAGGATCAGATCCGGCTCCTTTTCTCCCACAATGCCCGCAATATGAGAGCCATATACAACGCACTGGTTATCCAGGGCTCTTGGAAGCTCTCTTGCTGTGATCGCAATATTTTTCAGAGTTCCAAACATATCTGTAAACTGGAGGCGGATGAACTCTACGTCTTCCTCCTCTGCCATTGCAAGAATCTCTTCTCTGGTATAATTCCCCATAGTATTCTCTCCTTTATTTCCTCATCACACAAAATAATTACCCTCAAAATCAGAAAAAGGGTGCACTTCAGAGAGCTTCCGCTCCTGAAGAACACCCTTGTTCATGGACGTAATTATAGCAATCGGTCAATTCTTTGTCAACCATTTTTTAAAAGGGGCAAAAGTTCAAAAGCTTTATCGCGGAAACACGAACAGTTTTTTTGACCTTTTGCCCCTGGTATCTGTTATTTTACTGTAAATATGAATAGCTCATCAGTGATTCATCCACTGCTTTCGCAGCCTCACGTCCCTCATGGATCGCCCATACGACAAGGGACTGTCCACGATGCATATCACCTGCTGTGAACACACGATCTACGCTTGTTGCATACTGCTCCGGTTTTGTTTCCACATTGGTTCTTGGTGTAAGCGCTACACGGAAAGCATCTGTCACATATTTCTCGCTGCCAAGGAAGCCTGCCGCAATAAGGACCACATCTGCAGGGATCACTTCCTCACTGCCCTCAACCGGCACCATATTGAATCTTCCGGTCTTTTCATCCTTTACGCTCTTCAGTTTTACGATCTTGGCCTTGCAGACATTTCCTTTTTTGTCCTTGATAAACTCGGTAACGGTTGTCTGATAGATCCGAGGATCATGGCCGAATACTGCAATAGCCTCTTCCTGGCCGTAATCGGTTTTCAGGACCTTCGGCCACTCCGGCCATGGATTGGAAGGAGTTCTTGCTGCAGGAGGCTGCGGCATCATCTCAAGCTGTGTTACAGATTTCGCTCCCAGACGGATGGATGTTCCCACACAGTCATTACCGGTATCACCACCGCCGATGACCAGAACATTTTTGCCCTTTGCAAGCTCATATGGGAATTTTGCAAAATCTGTATCCAGAAGACTTTTTGTTACCTGCTTCAGGAAATCCACTGCAAAGTAAATTCCCTTGGCATCTCTTCCCGGAACCTTGATATCTCTCGGATGAGAAGCTCCACAGCAGAGAAGGACACGGTCATAATCCTTCAGAAGCTGTTCTGCAGTGATGTCAACACCAACATTGATATTGGTAACAAATTTCACGCCTTCCTCTTCCATCAGCTTCAGTCTGCGGTCAATGACCTTTTTCTCCAGCTTCATGTTCGGAATGCCGTAGCGGAGAAGTCCTCCGATACGGTCGTTTCTCTCAAATACGGTTACGCTGTGGCCACGGCGGTTCAGCTGCTGTGCTGCTGCCAGTCCGGAAGGACCACTTCCGATGACTGCGATCGTCTTTCCTGTGCGGACAGGCGGGATCTGCGGTTTTACCCATCCTTCTGCATAGGCTGTCTCAATGATCGCTTTCTCATTCTCCTTTGTGCTGACCGGATCTCCGTTCAGGTTACAGGTACATGCAGCTTCGCAAAGTGCTGGACACACTCTGGATGTAAACTCCGGAAAGCTGTGTGTCTTGTTTAAACGAAGAAATGCCTGCTTCCAGTTTCCTGTGTACACAAGATCATTTGTCTCAGGAACCAGGTTGTGCAGCGGGCAGCCGGAAGCCATTCCGCCGATCATCATACCTGACTGGCAGAAGGGGACGCCGCAAGCCATGCAGCGTGCTCCCTGAAGTTTCTGTTTTTCTTTATTTAATGGAATACGAAATTCGTTGAAATTCTGAATACGTTCCTTTGGCGGCAGAACCTTTGCCGTTTCTCTTTCATAATCTAAAAATCCAGTTGGCTTTCCCATTTCCTCATCCTCCTTAATGTTTCACGCCGATGCTCTCATAGAACGCTTCCATCTGTGCCTGCTGGCTGGTCAGACCTTTTTCTTCCAGCTTTGCACTTAATGTGATCATTCTCTTGTACTCATCCGGAATGAGTTTTTTGAAGTGAGGCAGATAGGAATCAAAATCAGCCAGCACCTTCTTACCGATCTCAGAGCCTGTTGCTTCCACATGAGCCTCGATAAGATCACGAAGCTCTTTTTTATCATATTTATTCTCCACTTTTTCAATGGAGATCATTGCTTTGTTAAGGTTCTTGTAAAGAACGTTGTCCACATCAAGAACATAAGCGATACCGCCGCTCATACCTGCCGCGAAGTTCTTTCCGGTTTTTCCGAGAACTACCACACGGCCACCGGTCATGTACTCGCAGCCATGCTCGCCAACACCCTCAACAACTGCAACCGCACCGGAGTTACGTACTGCAAAACGCTCACCGGCAACACCGTTGATAAATGCAGTTCCGCTGGTCGCACCATAGAGTGCCACGTTTCCGACGATGATGTTCTCTTCAGCCTTGTATCCGGCCTTCTCCGGAACCTTAACGATCAGCTTTCCACCGGAAAGGCCTTTTCCGAAGTAGTCGTTGCTGTCACCGGTCAGTTTCAATGTCAGTCCTTTCGGAATAAAGGCACCGAAGCTCTGTCCGCCTGCACCTGTACAGTTTACAGTTACCGTATCCTCCGGAAGTCCATCCTTATGATTTCTTGTGATCTCAGATCCGAGGATGGTACCAAATGCACGGTCTGTATTGGTAACATTTACATCAACAGAAACTTTCTCACCCTTCTGGATCGCCGGTGCACATTTCTTGACCAGAACTTTTTCATCCAGAGTTTTCTCAAGATTGAAATTGTATACAGCCTTCGGATCAAAGGTTACTTTGCCCTTTCCTGCATATGGGTTATTCAGGATGGCACTTAAGTCAACCTTACCCTTATGCGGCTCCTGCACACTGTCAGAAACTGTAAGAAGGTCTGTACGACCTACCATCTCATCGATGGTGGCAACACCAAGGCGTGCCATGTACTCTCTCAGCTCCTGTGCAATAAAGCGCATGAAGTTCTCCACATACTCCGGTTTTCCGCGGAATCTCTTACGCAGCTCCGGGTTCTGTGTAGCCACACCTACCGGGCAGGTATCCAGATTGCAGACTCTCATCATCACGCAGCCCATCGTTACAAGCGGCGCTGTTGCAAAACCGAATTCCTCTGCACCGAGAAGTGCTGCAATGGCAACGTCACGGCCGCTCATCAGCTTACCGTCTGTCTCGATACGTACACGGTTACGAAGTCCGTTCATGATCAGCGTCTGGTGTGTTTCCGCAAGTCCAAGCTCCCATGGAAGTCCTGCATTATGGATAGAGCTTCTTGGCGCTGCTCCTGTACCTCCGTCATATCCGGAGATCAGAACAGTCTGTGCACCGGCCTTTGCAACACCGGCTGCAACCGTACCAACACCCGCCTCAGAAACCAGCTTTACGGAAATATCCGCATATTTATTGGCGTTTTTCAGGTCATAGATCAATTCTGCCAGATCCTCGATAGAATAGATATCATGATGTGGCGGCGGAGAGATCAGGCTGACTCCCGGTGTGGAATGACGGGTTTTTGCGATCCACGGATATACCTTCTTTGCAGGAAGATGTCCACCCTCACCCGGCTTTGCACCCTGTGCCATCTTGATCTGGATCTCTCTTGCGGAAACCAGGTAACGGCTGGTAACGCCGAAACGTCCGCTGGCTACCTGTTTGATTGCAGAGCAGCGGTCATTGTCTGTTCCTGCTGAATCCAGACGCTCATCACTTTCACCACCCTCACCGGTATTGGATTTTCCATGGAGATGGTTCATGGCAATAGCCAGTGTCTCATGTGCTTCCTGGGAAATAGAACCATAGGACATGGCACCTGTCTTAAATCGTTTTACAATATCCTCAACACTCTCAACCTGGTCGATCGGAATAGGCTCCTTGGCAAACTTAAAGTCCAGAAGACCTCTTAAGTTTCCATGACCCTCGTCATCTACCAGTTTTGTATATTCCTTGAACATCTCATAGCTGCCCTGTTTTGTGGACTGCTGGAGAAGATGAATGGTACGCGGGTTATATTTGTGCTCCTCACCCTGGCTTCTCATCTTATGGGCACCTACGCTGTCCAGAGTAAGATCTGTGGCAAGTCCAAGGGGATCAAATGCCTCAGAATGAAGTTTTTCTACATTATCCTCGATATCTTCCAGTGTGATTCCGCCTACACGACTTACGGTTCCTGTAAAGTAACGATCGATCACATCCTGGGAAATTCCGATTGCCTCAAAGATCTGAGATCCCTGATAGGACTGGATAGTGGAAATACCCATCTTGGAAGCGATCTTTACGATACCGCTGATCACTGCATGATTGTAATCATCAACGGCTGCGTAATAGTCCTTATCCAGCATATGTGTATCGATCAGCTCATGGATCGTATCCAGTGCCAGATACGGATTGACTGCACTTGCACCATATCCGAGGAGTGTTGCGAAATGATGTACCTCTCTCGGCTCACCGGACTCCAGGATCAGGGCAAGGGAAGTGCTCTTCTTTGTTTTTACAAGATGCTGATGTACTGCGGAAACCGCCAGCAGGGACGGGATCGGCATATGGTTCTCATCCACACCGCGGTCAGAAAGGACCAGGATGTTTGCTCCCTCACGGAAGGCTTTGTCTACCTCTACGAACAGACGGTCAATGGCACGTTCAAGCTTTGTGCTCTTATAATATAATGTAGAAAGTGTTACAACCTTGAAGCCGTCCTTTTTCATATTCTTGATCTTCAGCATATCGGTGTTGGTCAGGATCGGATTGTTGATCTTCAGCACCTGACAGTTCTCCGGCTTCTGGATCAGAAGATTTCCGTCTTTTCCTACATATACACTTGTAGAAGTAACGATCTCCTCACGGATCGCATCGATCGGCGGGTTTGTTACCTGTGCAAAAAGCTGCTTGAAGTAATCGAACAGCGGATAATGTTCCTTGGAAAATACTGCAAGGGGAGTATCATGTCCCATGGCTCCGATGCTTTCTGCGCCGTTTAATGCCATGTTTCGGATCGAAGTACGGTACTGCTCATAAGTATATCCGAAGGCTTTCTGAAGGCGTGCTCTCTCCTCCGGAGTGTATTCGACAACTCTCTGATTCGGGATCTTGATATCACGAAGCTGTACCAGATTGCTGTCCAGCCACTCACCATAAGGCTGTTTTTTCGCATATTTTTCTTTGAGCTCATTGTCATCAATGACACGACCCTGAACGGTATCAACCAGAAGCATTTTTCCCGGATGAAGACGTTCTTTTAATACGATCTTCTCCTCATCCACAGGAAGAACACCAACCTCGGAGGAAAGGATCATATAGCCATCCGATGTGATATAGTATCTGGATGGACGAAGACCGTTTCTGTCAAGAACCGCTCCCATCACATCACCATCTGAGAACAGAATGGACGCAGGACCGTCCCATGGCTCCATCATAGTCGCATAGTACTGATAAAAATCTCTCTTCTCCTGAGAAATCGTATCGTTGTTTGCCCATGGCTCCGGAATCGTGATCATCACTGCAAGTGGAAGATCCATTCCACTCATAACCAGGAATTCCAGTGTATTGTCAAGCATTGCAGAGTCAGAACCATTGCGGTTAACTACAGGAAGGACCTTGTGAAGCTCATCCTTCAGATACGGAGACTCCATGTTTTCCTCACGTGCAAGCATCTTATCGGCGTTTCCGCGGATCGTGTTGATCTCACCGTTATGTACGATGAAACGGTTCGGATGTGCTCTCTCCCAGCTTGGATTCGTGTTGGTACTGAAACGGGAATGTACCACTGCAATGGCAGACTCGTAATCCTGGCTCTGAAGATCGCCAAAGAAGGTACGGAGCTGTCCTACCAGGAACATACCTTTGTATACGATGGTACGGCTGTTCATGGAAACTACGTAAGTATTATCATTACTCTGTTCAAATTCACGACGTGCGATGTAAAGCATACGGTCAAAGGCAAGACCTTTTTCCACATCCTCCGGCTTTTTAACAAATGCCTGCATAATGCACGGCATGCACTCTTTCGCTTTATGACCAAGAACCTCCGGGAAGACCGGTACTGTACGCCATCCAAGAAGCTCCAGACCCTCTTTTTCCACGATGATCTCGAACATCTTCTTTGCCTGGGCACGTTTGATCTCCTGCTGTGGGAAAAAGAGCTGGGCTACACCGTATTCTCTCTCTCCGCCGATATCAAAGCCTTCTTTTTTACAGACCTTCTTAAAAAATTTGTGGGAGATCTGAAGAAGGATACCGACACCATCACCGGTTTTTCCTTCTGCATCCTTACCAGCACGATGCTCAAGATTCTCTACGATCTTAAGAGCATTGGCAACTGTATCATGTGTTTTCTTTCCTTTTATATTAACAACGGCTCCGATACCGCAGTTATCATGTTCAAATTCAGGGCGGTAGAGGCCCTGCTGCTGATTTGCTACTTCTCTCATTTTTCTCATCCTTTCATTGCAGCTTCTTCTGCCGTCTTTTTATCAACTGCCGCCTGCACAAATCCACGGAACAGTGGATGTGCATGGTTTGGCCTGGATTTAAATTCCGGATGTCCCTGTGTTCCCACAAAGAACGGATGTCCGGCAATTTCGATCATCTCAACAATGTGAGCATCCGGGGATGTTCCTACAATGGACATTCCCTTTTCGTCCAGTTCCTTACGGAATGCGTTGTTTACCTCATAACGATGTCTGTGACGTTCCTGGATCTCTTTCTTTCCAAAAAGCTCATAGGATCTGGAGCCTTCTGCAAGCACACACGGATAGCTTCCAAGACGAAGAGTTCCTCCAAGATCTTCCACATCCTCCTGATCCGGCATCAGGGCAATGACCGGATGTGTTGTTTCCGGTGCCAGCTCAATACTGTTGGCATCTTCATATCCAAGCACATGGCGGGCAAATTCCACAATAGCCATCTGCATTCCCAGGCAGATCCCAAGGTATGGGATCTTATGAACTCTTGCATACTGTGCCGCAAGGATCATTCCTTCTGTACCACGGTTTCCGAATCCTCCCGGAACCAGGATTCCATCTACAGAATGGAGAGTCTGATCCAAATTTTTTTCATTGAGTTCTTCGGAGTCCACCCAGGTGATATCAACCTTTGCACGGCAAGAGATCCCGCCATGCTTCAGTGCTTCCACAACACTCAAGTATGCATCATGAAGCTGTGTATATTTACCAACCATGGCGATTTTCACAGTTTTATCCGGGTGGCGGAGATTTTCTACCATATTTTCCCAGTCTGTAAGATCTGGTTTGCGATTCTCCAGTCTTAAGCTCTGCAGTACTACGTCTGCAAGCTTTTCTCTCTCCATTGCAAGAGGAGCTTCATATAAATATTCCACATCCAGATTCTGAAGCACATTGCTTACAGGCACATTACAGAACAGGGCAATCTTTCCACGGATATCCTCGGTAAGAGGATACTCACTTCTGCATACCAGAACATCCGGCTGGATTCCCATTCCCTGAAGTTCTTTTACACTGGCCTGGGTGGGTTTTGTCTTCATCTCTCCGGAAGCACGGAGATACGGGATCAGAGTTACATGGATAAGGATCGCATTGTCATGTCCCACATCATGCTGGAACTGACGGATGGATTCCAGGAACGGCTGGCTCTCAATATCACCGACTGTACCACCAACCTCGATGATCGCAATTCTGTCTTCGTCTGCGGATTTTGCTCTGTAAAAACGGCTCTTGATCTCATTGGTAATATGCGGGATCACCTGAACGGTACCTCCGCCGAAATCACCATGACGCTCTTTCTGAAGAACAGACCAGTAAATCTTACCGGTTGTCACATTGGAATTTTTGTCAAGGCTTTCATCAATGAAACGCTCATAATGTCCAAGGTCAAGGTCAGTCTCTGTACCGTCATCCGTTACAAAAACCTCTCCATGCTGAATGGGATTCATAGTTCCCGGGTCAATATTAATGTAGGGATCAAATTTCTGCATGGTCACCTGATACCCTCTGGCTTTCAGAAGGCGCCCAAGAGACGCTGCGGTAATTCCTTTTCCCAGACCGGAAACAACTCCACCTGTTACAAAAACATACTTTACTGCCATCTTCGATTTCCTCCTCCATTTTGTGTCCCACAACAAAAAGGCGTCCGGAACAGATTTCAAGGGGTGAGAATTCCCCTGTGGTATCCGTTCCTGACGCCTTTGTCAGTTATCTTTCATATAAAATATGGTTTACTATAAACTATTTTTTTTTATTTGTCAATAACTGATTTTTCATATAGTCTGCGGAATTTCTTCCTATGAAATGGATGTAAAGAAAAAACAGACGCCTGCTGAGGATTTCAAACTGATCTCCTGTCTCTGCAGTCACGTCTGCCTTTTCTTTTTATGTCTTTCATATCTTGTCTGTCTCTGCACTGTCTGTCAGGCAACTGCATATTTCTGAAGGAAACGATCAAACTCATGATCCTCGCCATGACAGGTTACTGTAAGAACTCTGGTCAGATCCATGCTGAGGATTCCAAGAATAGATTTTGCATCAATTAAAATTCTGTTATATGAAATATCTACATCAAAATCACATTTACTTGCAGCCTTAACAAATTCTTTAACATCCTCTGTCGCATTCAATCTAATTTTTTTAGACATAAATATCATCCTTTCTTTTATCTCGGCAAAAAACCGGCCTTTTTTCGGTCTTGCTGTTTTCCTGTATATTCCAGACCAGCGGCCTTTTTCATCTGGTTGTCCCACATTATGTCTCATATTGTCAGATTTGTCAAGTTGATGTTTTTTATCGTTTTTAAGAGTCTTTCTATAAAAACCCGGATTTTATATGACAAAATCCGGGTTTTTTATATATTTATTGTGCAGTTTTTACATTTTCGTTTTTCAATCCATTATTTTTTACTGTGAGATTAATTCCACATAGTTCATTAATCCTGTTTGATTTCTGCCGGTATTTCCATCGGATAATTGCCATCAAAACATGCTTTACACAGCGGAAGTCCACCTGCCATGCCTTCCAGATAATCGATCTGCATATAACCCAGGGAGTCTGCACCGATCATCTTACGGATTTCTTCCGTGCTGTGCTGTGCTGCGATGAGCTGGTCATTGGACGGCACATCGGTACCAAAATAACAGGGATGTAAAAATGGCGGGGAGCTGATACGTACATGGACTTCTTTTGCTCCTGCTTCTTTCAGCATGTGGATCAGATTGGCAATGGTAGTTCCGCGGACAATGGAATCATCCACCAGAACGATTCTCTTCCCCTTCACCACGGATTCCAGAACGCTCAGCTTCAGATGGACACTGGACTCTCTCTCCTGCTGTGTAGGCTTGATAAAAGTTCTTCCAATGTAACTGTTTTTATAGAACGCAAAGCCAAACGGGATTCCGGATTCCTCAGAATAGCCTTTTGCTGCCGGAAGTCCGGATTCCGGTACACCGGTCACCAGGTCCGCTTCTACCGGATAGGATTTTGCAAGAGATTTTCCTCCACGGATCCTTGCATCATAGATTTTCACGCCATCCATGGTGCTGTCCAGTCTTGCAAAATAAATATATTCAAAAACACAATGAGCATGCTTTTTCTTCTCAGTCAGTTTACTGGATTTCAGTCCGTTCTTGGTGATCGTGACGATCTCACCCGGTTCAATATCACGGATAAATTCCGCTCCTACAGATGTCAGCGCGCAGCTTTCAGATGCAAGGACATAGGCATTATCTCTTTTTCCAAGACAGAGGGGTTTCAGTCCGTAAGGATCACGGGCACCGATCAGCTTCCGGGGGCTCATGATCACAAGAGCATATCCTCCGCGGATCTTCTCTACGGTTTTATGTACTGCTTCCTCTACAGTGGCAGAATGCACACGTTCTCTTGCGATATGGAACGCGATAACCTCTGAGTCGGTAGTTGTATGGAAAATTGCGCCTGTCTGGATCAGCTCCCATTTCAGAGCTTCTGTATTAACCAGATTTCCGTTGTGCGCAAGTGCCAGACTTCCCTTGATATAAGAAAGTACCAGCGGCTGTGCATTCTCTGCGACAGATTCTCCGGTGGTGGAATAACGAACATGTCCGATTCCGATATCACCATTCATATTATGTACAACATCTTTTCGTAAAACTTCGCTTACCAGTCCGAGATCTTTATGGAACTGTACGTTTCCTCTTTCTCCGTCCGTCCTTGAAACGGCCATTCCGCAGGACTCCTGTCCCCTGTGCTGCAGCGAGGTAAGACCATAATAAATAGATGGTGCAATATTCCCTCCATCCAGATCATAAATCCCGAATACGCCACATTCTTCCTTTACTCCTGACATATTTCCCTCCATCTGTTCTTTCCGTATTGTACATCTTTGTCACTGGTCAAAAAGCTTCTTTTGCCTCGATCACTTATAGCGATCGCTGACTTTTCGACTGTATAACTACGATATCAGATTATAATAAAAGGACAAGATTTGTCAACCCTGCCTATTTTCCGACAGTCCGATCGCCCTGGTCAATTTTTTAGATTTTTTCAAAAAAGCTCTTGACAATATTTTATTTTGGTGTATACTGCAACACATAAAGCAAAGGCGCTTTGGATACGGCAGGTATCTGAAGCGCTTTTTTTGTTTTCCGGTCCGTTTATACCCGGTTCTTCCGGCAGCGGTCCTTATAAAATAATTAAAAATTATAATGAATGAGTGAAATCGAAAGGAGTGTACCTATATGGCACAGAGTATCCCTGAAATGTATGGCAGCCTTGTATTCAATGACAAAGTGATGCGAAGCAAACTGCCAAAGGACATGTACAAAGCATTAAAGAAAACAATTGAAAACGGAACTCATCTGGAACTGGACGTTGCAAATTCCGTAGCAGTTGCAATGAAAGAATGGGCTACTGAAAACGGTGCGACACATTACACACACTGGTTCCAGCCGATGACAAACGTAACTGCTGAGAAGCATGACAGCTTCATCTCCCCTACAGGTGACGGACAGGTGATCATGGATTTCTCCGGTAAAGAGCTGGTAAAAGGTGAGCCGGATGCATCCAGTTTCCCGTCAGGCGGACTTCGTGCTACTTTTGAAGCAAGAGGATATACAGCATGGGATCCTACTTCACCTGCATTCATTAAAGATAAAACTCTTTACATTCCTACTGCATTCTGTTCCTACAGCGGAGAGGCACTGGATAAGAAAACTCCTCTTCTTCGTTCCATGGATGTTCTGAACAAAGAAGCAGTTCGTATTCTTCACATCCTCGGAAACAAAGAGGTCCGTCACATCGACACAACCGTAGGACCTGAGCAGGAATATTTCCTGGTTGACAAGGATCTTTACAAAAAGAGAAAAGACCTGATCTTCTGCGGCCGTACTCTTCTGGGCGCTTCTGCACCAAAAGGACAGGAAATGGAAGATCATTACTTCGGAGCCCTGAAGCCTCGCGTTGCTGCTTACATGCATGATCTTGACGAAGAGCTTTGGAAGCTTGGCATTCCAGCCAAAACAAAACATAACGAGGTTGCTCCTGCACAGCACGAACTGGCTCCTGTATTTGATACCACAAATGTTGCTGTTGACCACAACCAGCTGACCATGGAGATCATGAAGAAGGTTGCCGACAAGCACAACATGGTCTGCCTCCTTCACGAGAAACCATTTGAGGGAATCAACGGAAGCGGTAAACACAACAACTGGTCTATGAGCACAGACACAGGTGTAAACCTTCTTGATCCAGGAAAAACACCGGCAGAAAATACACAGTTCCTGGTATTCCTGGTAGCTGTCATCAAAGCCGTTGACGATTATGCTGATCTTCTCCGCGTATCCGTTGCAAGCGCCGGAAACGATCACCGTCTTGGAGCAAACGAGGCACCGCCTGCGATCGTATCCATCTTCCTTGGAGATGAGCTGACAGACGTACTGAAATCTATTGAAAACGATACCTTCTTCAGCAATAAGCATGCGGTACAGATGGATATCGGAGCAAAGGTACTTCCGCACTTCATAAAGGATACCACAGACAGAAACCGTACTTCACCATTTGCATTTACCGGAAACAAATTTGAGTTCCGTATGCTTGGTTCTGCAGCATCTGTCGCAAACCCGAACATCGTACTGAATACCGCTGTTGCAGAGGTTCTTGCAGAATTCAGCGCAGCTCTTAAGGATGTTCCGGAAGAAGAAATGGAAAGCGCAGTACATGCACTTCTTAAGAAGACCATTGAAGAGCATAAACGCATCATCTTTAACGGAAACGGATATACAGACGAATGGGTTGAAGAAGCTGAGAAACGTGGTCTCTACAATCTGAAAACAACTCCGGATGCACTTCCGCATTTCATTGCTGAGAAGAACATTGCGCTGTTTACAAAGCATGGCATTTTTACAAAGGAAGAGCTTTTCTCCCGTTACGAGATCTGGCTTGAGAACTATTACAAGACCATCAACATCGAGTCCAACACTCTGGCTGAGATGATCCAGAAGCAGGTAATTCCTTCTGTATATACATATGTTGAAAAGCTTGCAGATACTGCAGCTGCAAAGAAATCCGTAGTAGCTGATATTTCTGTAGCAAGTGAAGCTGCTCTGATCTCCAAACTGAGTACACTTGCAGACACCATGGCAAAAGATCTGGAAACTCTGAAAGCAGATACAGCAAAAGCTCTTGCTTCTTCTGACGATGTACTTGCTTGCTCCAAGGCTTATCAGGAAACTGTTCTGGAAGACATGGAAACTTTAAGAAAATCTGCAGATGAGGCAGAGGCTCTGATCCCGGATGAGTTACTTCCTTATCCGACCTACGACGAGCTGTTATTCTCCATCTGATCACGGATATCAGATAACAATTTCATACGGTAAATACAGGGGATATCCTTTATGAACTCTACTTCATAATTCATTATCGATTTCCTCATCCATTAATCACACGATACAGATATCCCCTGTTTTACATATACTGATTTTGATTTCGTAAAGGCGCGGAAGAGAATTTCCTCTCTCCTGCGCTTTTTCGTTATACTGATACTGGATAAATTCTATCTGTTTTTTCTGTCCGGTATTACAAAAATTCTTTCTATACATAATAGGAAAGAAAAAAATTGGGAAAGGGAGTGTTACTATGTATTCTTCAGTAAACACAACTTGGGTCCTCGTCGGTGCAGCACTGGTCTTCTTCATGCAGGCTGGATTTGCAATGGTCGAAACAGGATTCACAAGAGCAAAAAACGCAGGAAATATCATCATGAAAAACCTGATGGACTTCTGTATCGGTACACCGGTCTTCTGGCTGGTTGGATTTGGCATCATGTTCGGTGCAGGAAACGGTTTCTTCGGCAAGATCGGCGGAATCGCCTCAGAGGCAAACTACGGAAACGCAATGCTTCCGGATGGAGTTCCTTTCTGGGCATTTCTCATCTTCCAGACTGTATTCTGTGCTACTTCTGCTACCATCGTATCCGGTGCCATGGCAGAGCGTACTAAATTCATCTCCTACTGTATCTATAGTTTACTGATCAGTCTCGTTGTATATCCGGTATCCGGTCACTGGATCTGGGGCGGCGGCTTTATCAGCCAGATGGGATTTCACGATTTCGCAGGTTCCTGTGCCGTTCACATGGTTGGTGGTGTTGCTGCACTGATCGGTGCCATCATCCTCGGACCTCGTATCGGAAAATATTCCAAATCCGGTAAATCCAGAGCAATCCCGGGACATAACCTTACGGTTGGTGCACTTGGTGTATTCATTCTCTGGTTCTGCTGGTTCGGTTTCAACGGTGCATCTACTGTCAGCATGGAAGGCGATGCCATTGTAAGCGCCGGAAAGATCTTCGTAACAACAAACCTTGCAGCTGCTGTTGCTACTGTAACAGTTATGCTGATCACATGGATCCGCTACAAAAAGCCGGATGTTTCCATGTCCCTGAACGGTTCTCTTGCAGGACTGGTAGCCATCACAGCAGGCTGTGATACCGTATCTCCTACATCTGCAGCTATCATCGGAATCCTCTCCGGATTCATTGTAGTATTTGGTATTGAATTTGTTGATAAAGTTCTCAAAATTGATGACCCGGTTGGTGCTGTTGGCGTTCACGGTCTTAACGGTGCTTTCGGAACTCTTGCTGTCGGTCTTTTCTCCGACGGTGCAGGTACCGAGTGGAAAGGTCTTCTCACAGGCGGTGGTTTCCATGGCTTCGGTGTTCAGTTTATTGGTATGGCTATCACCATCGCATGGGTTACTGTTACTATGACAATTATCTTCCAGGTGATCAAACACACCATCGGACTTCGTGTTTCCGCTGAGGAAGAGATCGCAGGTCTGGATATGAAAGAGCATGGCCTCGCAAGTGCATACGATGGATTCTTTGTACAGGATACCATGACAAAGGCTCCGACTCCAATGGGAACTTCCGTAAAAGCCCCTGTTGTAAAACATGCTCCTTCTGCTCCTGCTGAATCTGTTCCTGAAATTCCTGCAGACGGCGTACACAAACTGACAAAGGTTGTTATCATCACACGTCAGAACAAGCTGGATGAGTTTATGCAGGCTATGAACGAGATCGGCGTAACCGGTATCACTATCACAAACGTTATGGGCTGTGGTGTTCAGAAGGGTGCTCCAACCTACTATCGTGGTGTTGAGGTTGACATGAACCTCCGTCCGAAGGTTAAGATCGAGATCGTTGTAAGTCTTGTACCGGTTCAGAAGGTTATTGATACTGCAAAAGAAGTTCTTCATACCGGTCAGATCGGTGATGGTAAGGTCTTCGTTTACGATATCGAAAACGTTGTCAAGATCCGTACCGGCGAGGAAGGCTTCCTGGCTCTGCAGGATACAGACGCATGATTCTCTTATGAGAGGAACAGATAAAATCTTCTACGCAATATAAACCAAATAAAAGCCAAAAAGCTCCGGAACATTATTCCTTAAATGTTCCGGAGCTTTTCATATCTTTTTTTATTCTCTTCTCAGTCTCGGCAGATTCCACCGGTAATGTGCCGCCAGGTACCGGATCAGGATCACTACCACCGTTCCGATCACCATGGCCGGCACTCCGCCCCACAGCCTGTATATCCAAACACAGGCAATGGCCCCTACAATAGACGCACAGGCATAAATATGGCGCACAAAAATATATGGCGGTACTCCTGCCATCATATCACGGATCAAGCCGCCTCCAACTCCTGTGACAGTCCCAAGAAATACAAGAAAAAATGTTCTTTCCATATACCCCTGGGAAATCCCCTTATCAACCCCCATGACAGTAAACACACCAAGGCCAACCGTATCCATCACCAGCATCACCTTATCATAGACCAGCCGGTTCCCGCCTTCCAAAAGCTCCTGCTTCCAGTACATCACTGCAAATACAATACAGGACGTCACGGTTGCCACAATGGTATACAGCGGATCCTGAAACATTCCCGGCGGCACGATTCCCAGGATAATATCCCTGGTAGCTCCTCCGCCCACTGCAGTCACCACTCCAAGAACGCAGACCCCGAAAATATCCATTCCTCTCTGCGCCCCCACCATAGCTCCGGAAGCAGCAAACGCAATAGTTCCTGCCATCTCCAGCATAAATGTAAACATACTCTGATAATCCATTTCCCCCTCCATGCATATCAAGCCGTATTTTTTCTCACCCTCATATCTGCATCCTGTTTTCCCTGTCTGCACATTTCCACAAGGTGCACATTTCCGCAGGGTGCAAGAAGGAACCCTGCCATGCAGGATTCCTTCTCTTATCTTCGTGATCACTATATTTCATATTAACAGAATTTTCTCATTCTGTATATCTTTTCTTTTTGTATCTGACTTCTGCTATTCTGCTTCGATCAGAAATCCTCGCCGTTTCAGCATATCCTGGATCATATCCAGGATTTCCTCGGATTCTGCTTCTACTTTATGATAATGATAATCCGATGTGATATTCTTCAAAGGACTGGACTTGCCGCTTCGGATATCCTCCATAAAATTCTCAACCTGGCGCCTGGAGCTGATATTCAGTTCTGCCTCGATATGCCCGTAAACTCTGTGATTCACCATTACATTGATCACTTTTCCGCCAAGATCCACAATCCCGCAGAGCTCGTTTTCCAGATCCGCATCTGTATGATGCACCTTGAATATCCGGCTCACAGTATGGGGAGCAGTAAAAATATATCCTCTATTGGTGGAGATCACGTCATTCCCCTCCGCGCGTATCAGCGCAATATCCTGCACGATCACCTGTCTGCTGACCTGAAATGTTCTGGCCAGAGCACTTCCTGAGACCGGCCGTTCACTGTTTTTAATTTGATCCATGATCGCTGTCCTGCGTTCTGAACCAGTCATTTAAGTTCCCCTTTCCTGGCTGTGCCTGTACTTTTTGTTCCGATACCTCTCTCCTTCATTCTCGCGATCTCTCCAACCCGGCCCGACATCACCTGCTATGCCTCTGCTTCCGGCAATTCACGCTTCTTTTCTGATATTCGGGGGATTTCCTGTCACAGCACTCGGTATTCTGTAAAATCCTGCATTTTTTAGGAAAGTGGATGAAGATTCTTAAGCGAAATATCAAGGATCGGTGCAGAATGCGTTAATGCACCACTTGATACATAGTCTACACCAACATCCCTGATCTTTGCAATGTTTTCTTTTGTAACATTTCCGGAACATTCAGTTTTTGCTCTTCCGCCGATCAGCTGCACCGCTTCTTTCATCATCTCCGGAGTCATGTTATCAAGCATGATGATATCTGCGCCGGCCTCAACAGCTTCTTTTACCTGATCAAGAGTTTCTACCTCAACTTCGATCTTGCGGACAAAAGGAGCGTACTCCTGTGCCATTTTTACAGCATTCGCAACGCTTCCTGCTGCTCCGATGTGATTGTCTTTCAGAAGGACTCCGTCAGAAAGATTATATCTGTGGTTCTGTCCGCCGCCTACACGAACAGCATATTTCTCAAAAATACGCATATTCGGCGTTGTTTTTCTGGTATCCAGCAATGTGATCCCTGTTCCTTCAAGAAGTGACGCAACCGAATGTGTATAGGTTGCGATCCCGCTCATTCTCTGAAGATAATTCAGCGCCACACGCTCGCCGGAAAGAAGCACCCGGATATCTCCTGTAACTTTTCCCATTTTCTGACCTTTTTTTACTTCATCGCCATCCTTGCAGAACAGCTCCACTTTTGTGTCAGCATCCAGAAGCGTAAATACACGGCTGAAGATTTCCAGTCCCGCAATGATTCCATCCTCTTTACAGATCAGATCTACCTCTCCCGGAACTGCTTCTTTCATAACAGAGTTTGTGGTAACGTCTTCGCTTGAAATATCTTCCTTTAAAGCCTCCAGGATCAGGTGATCTACCTGAAGTGTCATTGTGATCTTATTCATTTTACAATACCTTCTCTTTCTTAATTATCACATCAGCCCTGTTCTCCAAAGCAAGGCTACTCCTGTCTTTCATAATACGGATATTTATATTCCGGCTGCATTCACGCCGCACCTGCAGCACTTTTCTTTTCTGCTGAGATTGCTTTGGCTGCACGTTTTGCAAATACAAGGCTCTCCAGCAGGGAATTACTTGCCAGTCTGTTCGCGCCATGTACACCGTTGCAGCTGGTTTCTCCCACTGCATAAAGCTGGTCCATGCTGGTCTTGCTGTCAGAATCCACCCAGATACCGCCCATGAAATAATGCTGAGCAGGAACAACAGGGATGCATTCTTTTGTCACATCATAGCCTTCTTCCAGACATCTCTGATAAATATTCGGAAAATGATTCAGGATCGTATCTTTATCAATATTTTCCATGGAAAGCCATACATGGTCTGTTCCTTCTTTTTTCATTTCTTCCCGGATCGCATTTGTTACTACATCTCTTGGAAGAAGTTCATTGACAAAACGCTCTTTTTTGCTGTTATAAAGTACTGCACCTTCTCCTCGAACCGATTCTGAGATCAGGAATCTGCGGCCCGGTCTCTTGGAATACAGCGTTGTCGGATGGATCTGCACATAATCCAGATGTTCCAGACGCACATTGTGTTTTTTTGCAATATCAAGAGCATCCCCTGTGAGATGCGGATAGTTGGTGGAATGCGCATATCTTCCTCCGATCCCGCCGCTGGCCAGGATCGTATCCTGTGCATAAATCTCTACCGGGATCTCTCCGCCCGGCTGGATCTCTTCCTGGGTCTTCACCGCTTCTTCGGCTTCCATAGCTTCAAGACGTGCTCTGTTCGCTTCTGCGGAAACTGCCTTCAGACCTGTACATTTGCCATTTTCCACAAGAATATCCTGCATGGTAGTATATTCCAGAATTGTTACATTTTCAAGCTTCAGGACCTGCTGGAGCAGTTTTTCGGAAATTTCTTTTCCTGTGATATCCTCATGATAAAGGATCCTCGGTCTGGAATGTGCACCTTCTCTTGTATAGGCAAAATCATCTCCATCCATCTTGAAATCCACGCCATATCCGACAAGGTCATTAATGATGTCTCTGGAGCCTCGGATCATAATGTCTACCGACTCTTTTCTGTTTTCGTAATGTCCTGCCTTCATGGTGTCTTCAAAATAGCTGTCGTAATCGTTTTCATCACGAAGCACACAGATCCCGCCCTGGGCCAGGAAAGAATCACTGCTCCTCATATCCTCTTTTGTGATGATCACGATCTTTTTGTCCCGCGGAAGCTTCAAGGCACTGAACATACCTGCAACACCTGTTCCCACGATCACTACGTCTGTTTTAATTCTCATTGCTTTTCGCCTCTCTGTCTTGATTTCTCTTTTCAGCCAACTCAGACAAATCTTTTATACAAATGTGTTTTATTTATTTTGCCAGTTCCAGCATCCGCTCCAGCGGTCTCTTCGCGTTTTCACGTGTCTCGTCTGTTACATGAACCTCATTCTCCCCGGTTTTCAGAACGTGGAGAACTTTTTCCAGAAATACTTTTTTCATGTTTTTGCAAACCGGTACGGTTTCTGTGAAGTAGAATTTTTTATCCGGGCAGGTAGTTTCCAGCTTGTACTGAACGCCACATTCTGTGCAGATGATAAACTCTTTATTGTCACTTTCCTGTGCATATTTAATGATTCCGGATGTGCTTCCGATGTAATCAGCCTGTTTCAGAACTGTCTGAGGACATTCCGGATGTGCCAGAACCAGTGCATCCGGGTGCGCTTCTTTTGCTGCTTTTACTTCTTCCGGATTCATAAATTCATGGACAATACAGAAACCTTCGTTATAAATAAAGTTCTTCTCAGGAACCTGTTCTGCAATAAAATGTGCAAGATTTCTGTCCGGGATAAAAAAGATGTTTTTGTTCGGAAGCGCTTTTACGATCTTTACTGCATTTGCGGAAGTAACACATACATCAGAAAGCTCCTTCAATGTTGCTGTGGAATTAATGTAACAGACAACTGCCACATCGTCATATTCCTCTCGCACCTTGCGGATGCCTTCTTCTGTTGCCATATGAGCCATCGGACAGTCTGCATCCATGGCAGGCATCAGAACAATTTTATCCGGACTTAAGATCTTGGCGCTCTCTCCCATAAATCCTACTCCACAGAACACGATCGTCTTCTCTTTCGCGCTGGCTGCGATCTTGCTGAGATAAAAGGAATCTCCTATATAGTCAGCAACATCCTGCACTTCGGGACGCACGTAGTAGTGTGCAAGGATGATGGCATCTTTTTCTTTTTTTAATTTCTGGATTTCTTCTGCAACTGTCATTATCTTTCACCTTTCCTGCAGGATTTCTTTTTTGAATTCCTGCTTTTGCTTTCTAGTACAGCGAATATTAAGTAACCGCCATATTGACTTGTCTGATTTTTCATCTGCTGCGTCAATATAGCAGAAACTTAATTTTCGCTGTACTAGTCTTTATTATGCAGATACTTCTGATCTGCTTTTTATTATCATGTAACTTTTTTCAAAACATCTTACACATAATACCACAGTCCTTTACATGTGACAAGACAGTTGTTTGATATATGTAAAGTTTTTTTTGTAAAGAAAGACATCAAAAAACACGGTTTCCACAATGAAACTTTCATCCTGGAAACCGTGTTTCTGCACACATTCATTATTTTATCAGTCTTATTCACCGTTCTGCGTACTGTCAGCTGCTCATTTATTACAGTTTTCTTTCTGATCTGCCGCGATCACCCGATCATTTCCCCAGCAGTTCTCTCTCAATCCGCTCTCTTGCTTCCGGGGCCTGCTTATCCATCTTTTCCGGAAAACCAAACATGGAAACGCAGGCAATGTTATCGCCGCCGGCTTTCGGTGCATCCGGTTTCAGCTGCTTGCTGGCAAAATCCATTTCTCTCAATGTTTCAAAAATACCATCAAAATCCACATCACCCTCACCCATTGCAAGATGCTGATGCACCGTCACATCCGCTTTTCCACGGCCATTCAGCCACGGCGGATTTAAAATGTATCTGCAGTCCATGGTCTGGTTAAAGGTATCCGCAAAAAGTACATGGGTCAGTTCATCTCCCGCATATTTCAGCATGGACCGCACATCTCCTTTGCCCTCATCGTAGAAGAAGCCGTGAGGAGAAGAATACACATAACCAAGATTTGGAGAACGGAAGGATTTCACCATATCACAGGTCTCATTATTCAGCTCACAGAAATCATAAGGATGAGACTGGATCTCCACACGGATACCCTCACGCTCGATCAGCGGAAGCAATTCCTCCATGGATCTAAACCACATTCCATTGCAGATCTCCTGCTGGTTCGGATCACCCGAAAGCTCTGTATTGATAACCTTCACTCCCATATCTCCGGCGATCTGGATCATCCGTTTCCAGTTTGCAACTGCAAACTGTCTCTGTTCCTCCGTCGGACCAGACCAGCGATACACCACGATAAAGGACGAAATCTCAACGCCAGTCTCTTTAAGAGCCTGTCTGTATTCCTGTTCACATTCTTTTGAAAACAACGGATGCTTATAGAACGGATTGATTCTCGGATGCGGAGACTGTTCAATATATTTATATCCCCAGTCCGCCACCTGATGGACCATACGGTTGATATCCATCTGTTTCGCAAGAACATCTACGTCAAATGCGATCTTCATGATGCATTCCCTCCTTTTTCCTCTTCTTTATTCCGGATATAATCCAGAATCAGGCTGGCCGCTCCGGCTACACCTGTTTTGGATACATTGATCACCATATCGTAATAATGGGGATCGTCTCTGCGGATTCCGGTAAACTTCTCATAGTATTCATTTCGGATCTGATCACGTTTCTTCAGTTCTCCAAGAGACTGGCCTTTATAATATTCCTGGCCCTCTTTTTCCCGGTAAGCATCATCTGCATAAACGAAAAAGCTGTATGTATGCGGCTCTCCACGAAGCACATAGTTGGCACATCTTCCCAGGAATACACCTGGTCTTCTCTCAGAAAGCTCACGGATGATCCGGCTCTGCACCTCAAACATCTGAACACCTGTATAATCTGCTGCCGCACCTGCCGATGAATGTCCATACGGGGAAAATGTAAGCTCAGAATCCTCATAATTGTAGGAATCCAGATACTGCCTTACACTTTCCAGATCTGCTTTTTCCATACCGAACTTTTCTGCCATAAGACAGATGATCTGGCGATCATAAACCTTGCAGTCCAGTGCTTTTGCAACACCCTCGGCAATCTTTCTTCCACTGCTGCCATACAGTCTTCCAATTGCCACGTTGATCCGGTTTCCGGAAGCTTCCGGTAACGGCATGGCCTGGATCTCGCCCGGCACAGAGACGCTTTCCTCTCCCGATTCTCTCTGGATCAGTTCACGCATCATTTTGTCATAAACTTTGTCCAGCTGGTAGCATGCTGCGATCACAAACATCACTACCCAGATCGCTATCGGAACATACAGATAAAATCCCTTGATCACGCGGATTGCCTCTGCAGACTGCTCTGCCGCTGTCGCCTTTGTTCCGTCAAAGTATGCCGCCGAAAGAATTCCTCCCATAATAGCAGAAGTCAGTCCGGAACCGGCTTTCTGACCCATGCTCATAGATGAGAACATCAGACCCTCCACACGCTTGCCTGTTTTCCACTGGCCATACTCAATAGCATCGCTTGGAAGAGAATACTGCACACCATAGAATGGGGCGATTCCGATACCTCTCATGATACAGGTTACAACACCAAGCGAAACACTGGTAATATTCATCAGGAACAGAAGCTGTCCTGCAACGCCCAGGATGCAGCCGACACAGATGAGATTTCTTTTTCCATAGCGGGGAAGCACCTTCGGCAAAAGGGCAATTCCTGCCACAGTTGCCAGTTTCTCAGCTGCGGAAAGAGGCATGACGAGGTCTACATTTCCGAGTACATACTGGCAGTAATAGGTAAGGTCCGTTCCGATAATGATCTGATATGCGGTATAAAAGATCATCAGCCCCAGAGCGATAAGGAAATACCGGTTGGTAACGGTTGCTTTAAATGCTTCCACAAAAGGAATATCTTCCTTTTCCTGTTTTGCTGCAGAAACACGCTCTGTACAGACCATATAAGTATTCACAAGTACACCGACAGAAATGATCGCATAGCCGGCAGTTACCAGGATCCAGGCCATCTGCTGATTGCCGGTAATATTCGCTACGATATTGATCAGCGGCAGTGTGAACGCAGTAATGATCATACTTGCTGTGATCGACAATACCATGCGGATGTTACAGATCACATCACGTTCACGACGGTCACGGCTCATCAGAGATCCCAGTGCATGGAATGGCTGGCTGATAGCAGTGTATACAACCGTATTCATGATATTATAGGTAACAAAAGCATAGATGATCTTTCCCATATTTCCCATTGGCGGCATGGTGAACAAAAGCACCGCTGCCAGCGCATAAGGAACCGCAAGTCTTAAGATCCAGATCCTGGCTTTTCCATACTTGGAATGAGTCCGGTCGATAATAGTTCCCATCAGCACATCGGAAAATCCATCAAAAACACGGGACAAAAGCATGATCATTCCTACCGCACCTGCTGATATTCCAACAACGTTGGTATAAAAATAGATCAGCAGAGTTGTAGTCATGGTATACATCAAGGTCAGTGCCGGATCACCAAAACAGTATGCCAGCTTTTCCGACAACGGAACCTTGATGAATTCATTCAAGTCTTTCCCCTTCTGCTTGTAATTCAACAATTCAGGGATTCCCTTACCAGCCATAGTATCTACCTCCTATCGGTTTAAGGTCGGACCTTTCTGAATGAATTATCCGAAATATTTCTGCACAAAGTCTCTGGTAACTTCCGCAGCCTTTTTCACGTTGTCCTCATGGCTCATTGCATAGTACTCCGGACGGAACTCTTCGATGGTGCAAACGCCATCAAAACCAATCTCCTTCAGTGCAGCTGCGATTCCTGCATGATCTACAACACCCTCACCCGGCCACAGTCTCTTGTCGTCTCCGCAGGAGCCAAGCGGAAGATCCTCACAGTCATTTAAATGGTATGCAAAAATCTTCTTGCCATCAGCAGCTCTCAGATCCTCAAGGCGGGAGCACATCTCATGGAAATGGAAGGTATCAACGGTAACACCTACATTATCTCTGTCTACTGCTTTTACCACATCATAGGCTGTTCCAAACTGGTTGATGGAGCAGTTCGGTGCACCACAGAACTCCAAGGAGATCTTCATATCCGCGCCAACCTTATCGGAAAGATAACGAAGACGTGCAACTGCTTCTTCTTTGATTTCACTGACAGATTTGTCTTTTACATCAAAGCTTGGAACGGTGATCAGCATTTTCATTCCAATCGCTTTGGAAACCTTCAGGATAAAATCAACTTCTTCGTCAATCTCTTTTTCCCCTGCCTCATCTCTCTGGTTAAAGAAGATCAGAGTGTTATATGCCCATGGTTTCAGATGATGATTCTTAAACCAGTCTGCAAGTTCTTCCAGTGTATGCTCTTTAAGATAGTCCTTTACGCAGTCAAAGCGGATCTCAATATAATCAAAACCATATTTCTCGCACATCTCCAGGTCTGCCGTAAGAGACTGTCCTTTACATTCCAGTGCAGTTGCTTCATTAAATCCTAATTTCATCTTCAATACCCTCCATATGTTTTTACTTTTCAGCCAATTTTTCCGGTTAATCTCACCGGCAGGTTTTCCACTGCAGTTTCAACAAAGCCGAAGCGGAATCGGATCCTGCCGGTAACTGCCGCCGCAGACTCATTGGGGAAGTCTGTAGCAATAAGTTGGTATGATAACTCACACTTGATGAGGTGGAGCTCGTAAAATATATTTATTTATAAAATTCCGGCTTCTCAACTGCTGAAACGATTTTCTCGATCTGTCCGGTTTCCTGCGCTTTTACAAGAGCATCTGCTGTGATCGCTGCCAGGTATCCATCCCATGCATTCGGTCCTGTGATCACTCCTGCCTCTGCGTTATCAACCCAGTCCTGAACCTCTTTATCATAAGCGTCTTTAAATCTTACGAAGCAGTCTGTGTCAATAGCAGTGGACACTGCCGCATTCTTGCGGATAGACGGATAAGCCGGCTGTGCCATTTTCAGTGCACCGTCCTCACATACAACTTCACAGTTGATGTCATATCCAAACTTGCAGTTTACAAATACTTCTACATCAATGCATACACCTTTTTTAGTACGGAGCATCATGATCTGCGGATCCTTCAGCTCAGAGTGGGAATATTTCGTCACTTTTGGCATTACTACCTGTGCTGATTCATACTCATCATCTACAAGCCAGTGAAGGACATCGATCTCATGGATTGCGGTATCGTGCACAGCCATTGGTGTATTGTAATTGGTACCTACCTCCGGATTTCTGTGTGTACAGTGAAGGATCAGCGGCTCGCCGTATTCTCCGGTTGCAAGTGCTTCCTTGATCTGCTGATATCCCTTGTCATAGCGTCTCATAAATCCAAGCTGGATGAGATGTTTGCCGGCTGCCTCCTCTGCCTTTACTACTTTCAGGCAGTCCTCAGCAGTTGTACATAATGGTTTCTCACAGAAAATCCTCTTACCGGCCTCGATTGCCTGAAGAAGAGAATCTACATGTGCGAAGCCCGGAGATACGATAAATACTGCATCTACGTTCTCTGCATTGATGAGCTCCTTACTGTCTGCATAGACTTTTGCTCCGCAGATCTCGGCTGCTTTCCTGGCACTTTCCTCAAATACATCGGAAACAGCTACTACTTCTGCTCCCTGGATCTTCTCTGTCAGTCTTCTGATATGATCTCTTCCCATTCCGCCGCATCCGATAACTCCTACTCTTAACATTTTAAATTCCTCCGTTCATTTTTTATTGTTTTCTGTTTTTGTGTTCTTTTTGATGATGTTATATTATCATTTTGTGCACGTGAACGCAATATCTTTTTTGTACAAATTTTCCATTTTGTTTTTATGCGATTTTCACCATTTGTTACTTCATTCACATATTTTGTTTATTTTACAGTATTTTTTCGGCATTCACTCACATTTTCGCATCTATAAAATGACTTACTATGCTTATTATAAACGTTGATCATATAGCGTTTTATTATGTGCACAAGAACGCAATATTTCATTTCCCTTATACCCTAGTAGAGTTTATGTAGAATATTATTGTATTTCAACACATAAAGAGTTATACTTATATGTAGTTTTATTTAAAATACACAAATGCATTTTTCATACTTTATTTAACCGAACTTTAAGGATCAAAGCTTCTCTCAGAAATCCCTGAAACGCAGGCAGGCTTCCCTGATTCGGTTAAATTCATACGAAAAACACAGCAGAAAGGACTTATCCCTATGAGCGACTATAATTTAGAAACTAAATGTATCCACTCCGGCTATACCCCATCCAAGGGCGAGCCCTGTGCACTTCCTGTCTATCAGAGCACTACTTACAAATATGACACCACTGACGAAATGGGCCAGTTATTTGATCTGAAGGCAGACGGATATTTTTACACCCGTCTCCAGAACCCGACCAACGATGCCGTAGCTGCAAAGATCGCAGATCTGGAAGGCGGTGTTGCTGCGATCCTGACTTCTTCCGGACAGGCAGCCAACTTCTACGCAGTATTTAATATCTGTGAGGCAGGCGATCACGTTGTTGCCGCTTCTACCATTTACGGAGGAACCTTCAACCTTCTTGCCGTCACCTTCAAGAAGCTTGGCATTGACTGCACCTTTGTTGATACCGATGCAACAGAAGAAGAGATCGCTGCCGCATTCAAACCGAACACAAAGGTTCTCTTTGCAGAAACTATCGCCAATCCGGCTCTGGTAGTTCTTGATATCGAGAAATTTGCACACGTTGCACACCAAAACGGCGTGCCTCTTATTGTGGATAACACCTTTGCCACACCGGTAAACTGCCGTCCCTTCGAGTGGGGTGCAGATATCGTTACCCACTCCACCACCAAATATATGGACGGACATGCCGTTCAGGTAGGCGGCGCCATTGTCGACAGCGGTAACTTCGACTGGGATGCCTATGGCCATAAATATCACGGTCTGACAGAGCCGGATGAATCCTATCACGGTGTTGTCTATACAAAGCAGTTTGGAAAAAAAGCTTACATCACTAAGGCTACTTCCCAGCTGATGCGTGATCTGGGCTCTATTCCGTCTCCGATGAACTGCTTCCTTCTGAACCTCGGCCTGGAAACGCTTCCACTGCGTGTTGAACGCCATTGCTCCAACGCCCAGAAGATTGCAGAATACCTAAACGCACACGAAAAGGTTTCTCATGTAAATTACGCAGGACTTCCGGAGGATAAATATCACGCACTGGCTCAGAAATATATGAAGGATGGTCATACCTGCGGCGTTATCTCCTTTGAACTGACCGGTGGCCGTGATGCAGCAGTCCGTTTTATGGACAGTCTGAAGCTTGCCACCATCGCAACTCATGTTGCTGCTTCCATCACTATGGTCCTTCACCCAGCCAGCCATACCCACCGTCAGATGAACGACGAGCAGCTGGTTGAAGCAGGAGTTTCTCCCGGAATGATCCGTCTTTCCATTGGTATCGAAAATGTGGATGATATTATCAAAGATCTGGATCAGGCACTGAAAAATGCATAAATAACCAATTCAAAAAGGAAGGATACATCTGCTCATGCATGATGTATCCTTCCTTTTTATGATATATTTTCTCCTACTCTCAATTATGGCATTTCCGCAAATTACCTGCATCCTGTTCTGAACGGCTTTCTTCTGGCGCATAAATTCCTGCAGCTGCTGCAAGTATCTGAAACTACCTTACAAAATCCATTATTCATCTTTTTCCAGCTGTTTGATCAGCTGGTTCACATATGTAGAAAGCCCCGCCACCAGGACTCCCTGTGTCGTGGATGTAAATACTGCCATTGCAATATCCTGTGCATTTTTACAGGAACAGGTAGCAAAAACATAAATTCCGCATATAAGGATTCCTGCACACCCCAATATCAGCGGAATATATTTGTCCTTCACAGCCTGAGCCTCCTTCAGTGCGATCCCCATAAAATACAAAGCGATTGCTGTGATCAGCAATTCCGGTTTAATATAATTCACAAGCGCTTCCATGAATATTCTCAGTATCTCCTCTGCCGCTTTGATTTATTTTATGAATTTCTCCAAGAAATATTTCACAAATTCCCCAAAAATGTAAGCTACGTGTAAGCTATCTGTAAGCTACGCATAAATTTTCATGCGTTCTCAGACTGATTTGTTCTATTTTTCTTTAGACACAAAGAAAGGGGCTGTGAAATAACAGTCATCTACGCAAAAAGAGGACTTTTCGTTCATTTTAAAAGAAAACTCCTTTTTAAAATTTCATATTCAAATCTTAAGACACATTCTTATAATTCCTAAAATCAGCAAATGTACTGGATAAAAAAGATAATTAAACCACTTATTCTGTTTTCCACGTTCTCCATTATAAGTAAGTGTCAGGCCAAATCCAAGCAAAGCCCATGGTTCTTTGAACATGGAAAGATAGGAAAATGGAATCGCAAGTGCCTGTCGGTCATGAAAAATATAATAGAAATATCCAATCAGCACCGCATGATGTTCATAATCTAATCCCAGATTCATTGCAGCAAAGCACAATACTGCCACAATGAGAAATGATACGAAATACCATAAAGCTTTCGGCAATGCTGCCATCTTTTCCTTGAGTACATCAATCAGCCAGATCATGGCAAGCACCAAGGCTAACGTAAACATAATATTGTTCCAGTTGGCTTCAAAAAATGTAGCTGTTGTACACATATCAAAAGGAATTTCTGATATTACTCCAAATACAAGAAGTGTAATTAAATACTTCCATTTATTTTTTGTGTGGAAATAGCCTTCCACGAGAAGGAAGATGAATATTGGAAATGCGATTCTTCCTAAAATATCAAAAAAGTCACTCAACCGATTCAATGCTCCTCCATCCAAATTCGGATAGATTAACGCTTTGTTTGTGTGATCGATAAGCATAGATAGAAAAGCAATGTATTTAAGCTGCGCCCCTGAAAATATTTTTATTCTTTCTTTTATATTGTTCATAAAAAATAGTCCTTTTTTTAATTTCTTCAATTACATTCACTTATTGGGTCATCTTTACCCACCCCACTGGATATAGCGAAAAGGAACCGTTGAATAGTAGAAAGCTAAGATTGTGATAACTCTATATTACTATAGTTGTTTTGAAAAAACTATATAAAAGAAGAGTTTATGAAGCATAAAGCTTTAAAGAAAATCGAAGGAGGAAAGTCCACTCAAAGAGTGAATATACAAAAACAAAAGATTAAGGTGCAGAAACTTCATCTGGAATTGTTGGAGAAATTGCAGTAGCATACAGGTTACTGTTCACTCCCGTGTCAATCACTTCGCTGATTGACACGGAGGATGCATGTTTTGGCTTGAATGCATCTCGCCCCATCGCCAAAGGCGATTTAAAATGGTGAGATGCGTTTCTGGTCGCACATCGTGTGAACAGTAACGCATACAGCGAAAACAGAGGCTGAAATGAAGAGCTGGATGCAATTGAAGAAAAAATATGATATCCTAAGTGTAGCAGAAAGATATAATCATGGAGGTATATACACATGTACATTGCAGACAAAAAAAGATACGACACAATGGTTTACAACCGCTGCGGTAAAAGTGGCTTGAAGCTGCCTGTTGTTTCACTTGGACTCTGGCACAATTTTGGTGATACAAGTATCTACGAAAATATGAAGCAGATGTGCTTTACCTCTTTTGACAATGGAATCACTCATTTTGACCTTGCCAATAATTATGGGCCTGCTTATGGCAGTGCAGAACGCAATTTCGGCAAGCTTTTCAGGGAAGAACTTCATCCATACCGAGATGAAATGCTCATCAGCACAAAGGCCGGATTTGATATGTGGGAAGGACCTTATGGCAATTGGGGAAGCCGCAAGTACCTTATTGCAAGCCTGGACCAGAGTCTTAAGCGACTTGGACTTGATTATGTCGATATCTTCTATCATCACAGAATGGATCCTGAGACACCACTTGAGGAGACTATGGGTGCTCTTGACTCTATCGTTCGAAGTGGAAAAGCCCTTTATGTAGGTCTTTCAAATTATGATGGTCCCACACTTAAAAAAGCTACAGAAATCCTAACCGATTTGAAATGTCCTTTCGTAATCAACCAGAACCGTTATTCTATCTTTGACAGAACAATTGAGAATAACGGGCTTAAGGACACTGCCTATGAGCTTGGAAAAGGTATCATAGCTTTCTCTCCTCTCGCACAGGGACTTCTTACGAAGCGCTACCTCAATGGTATCCCTGCTGATAGCAGAATTGCCACTGACGGACGATTCCTTAATGAGACTGCACTTACATCAGAAAAGCTTTCCCAGATTCAGGCACTTAACGAAATTGCTATGGAAAGAGGACAGACGCTTGCCGAGATGGCTCTTAGCTGGATTCTAAAAGATGATAAAGTAACAAGTGTCCTAATTGGAGCTTCAAAACCTGAGCAGATTCTTGATAATATCAAGATAATCGGACATACTGATTTTTCAGATGAAGAACTTAAGAAGATTGATGATATCGTTAATTCTTAATCAATGAAAGGGGCTGTGATCGGCTCTTCTTTTTGTTTCCTTCGCTCTGTTACCTACCTGTTGCCTATCTTACCATTTTCAAGACTTCTCACACTGACTCAAATTACATCTTCTTTTTTACGATCAAAATTAAGAAAAGTACCGCAGCCCTTGGAACTACGGTACTTTCAAGGTTTGTTGACTCTTTAATTAAAAAGGTTTTATTAGAACTTGCCAGCGTCAGCAGCTTCCTGTACGGAAACAGCTACAGCAACTGTCATACCAACCATCGGGTTGTTTCCAGCGCCGATAAGACCCATCATCTCTACGTGAGCCGGTACGGAAGAAGATCCTGCGAACTGAGCGTCAGAATGCATACGTCCAAGTGTATCAGTCATACCGTAGGAAGCAGGACCTGCTGCCATGTTGTCCGGATGAAGTGTACGTCCTGTACCACCGCCGGAAGCAACGGAGAAGTATTTTTTGCCTTTCTCGTTGCACTCTTTTTTGTATGTTCCTGCTACCGGATGCTGGAAACGAGTCGGGTTTGTGGAGTTTCCTGTGATGGAAACGTCAACGCCCTCTTTCCACATGATCGCAACACCTTCCGGAACGCTGTTAGCGCCGTAGCAGTTAACCTTTGCACGAAGTCCCTCAGAATAGGATTTACGGAATACTTCCTTAACCTCGTTCTTATATGGATCATACTCTGTCTCTACATATGTAAAGCCGTTGATACGGGAGATGATCTGAGCAGCATCTTTTCCAAGACCGTTCAGGATAACACGAAGAGGTTTTTTACGAACCTTGTTTGCTTTCTCTGCGATACCGATCGCACCCTCAGCTGCTGCGAAAGACTCATGTCCTGCAAGGAAGCAGAAGCAGTCTGTCTCTTCCTCAAGAAGCATCTTTCCAAGGTTTCCATGTCCAAGACCTACTTTACGTGTGTCTGCAACGGATCCCGGGATACAGAAAGCCTGAAGGCCTTCTCCGATAGCTGCTGCTGCGTCAGCGGCTCTTCTGCAGCCTTTTTTGATCGCGATAGCTGCACCTACTGTGTAAGCCCAACAAGCGTTCTCGAAGCAGATCGGCTGAATGCCTTTGATCTGATCGTAAACGTTCAGTCCTGCGTCTTTAGTGATTTTCTCAGCTTCTTCGATAGAAGCGATTCCATAGCTGTTTAAAACAGAATTGATCTTGTCAATTCGTCTCTCATATGATTCAAATAAAGCCATTTCCTGTAACCTCCTGATATTTTTACCTTACGAAGTGTAATTACTCTTTTCTTGGGTCGATGATCTTAACAGCATCTGCAACACGGCCGTACTGACCTTTTGCTTTCTCCCATGCTGTGTTCGGGTCATCACCTTTCTTAATGAAGTCAGTCATTTTTCCAAGGCTTACGAACTGATATCCGATGATCTCATCGTTCTCATCAAGAGCGATACCTGTAACATAACCCTCAGCCATCTCAAGGTAACGAGGTCCTTTTTTCAGAGTTCCATACATTGTACCAACCTGAGAACGAAGTCCTTTTCCAAGGTCCTCAAGACCAGCGCCTACTGCAAGTCCGTCCTCGGAGAATGCAGACTGGGAACGTCCGTAAACGATCTGAAGGAAAAGCTCTCTCATAGCTGTATTGATTGCATCACATACAAGGTCTGTGTTCAGTGCCTCCATAACGGTAAGTCCTGGAAGGATCTCAGAAGCCATAGCTGCAGAGTGAGTCATTCCTGAACATCCGATTGTCTCAACAAGTGCCTCCTGGATGATTCCCTCTTTAACGTTAAGGGAAAGCTTACAAGCACCCTGCTGCGGAGCACACCAGCCAACACCGTGTGTAAATCCGGAGATATCCTTTACTTCTTTTGCCTGAACCCATTTTGCTTCTTCCGGGATCGGAGCGGCACCATGATGTACGCCCTGTGCCACTGGACACATTTCTTCTACTTCGCGTGAATAAATCATTTTAAAACTCCTTTCAAGTATAGATTGACCGATGTTATTGAGAAAAAAAGTTCGATAACACCCTATGGCTATTTTCTCACAAAACCTTTGTTTCGTCCAGTCATATTTGATAAAATTTTGCCATAAAACGCATAATATTGGTAGTTATTCCGGCAGTATTGCATGCCTAACTGTCAAATATTTCTGGCAACTACTGTATGTATGTGATAATATATTAGCAAGTTTAACCTTGGAGGTATATTTTTCATGAATGCATCTGTGGATTCTGTTTTTCCAGAAAAATACCGCATTCTCAGCGGAAGCGCTCTGAAGATGATCGCGGTCATCACCATGCTGATCGATCATATCGGAGCTGTGCTGCTCAGTATGTATCAGCCTGCACAGAAAATCCTGTTTACACTTTTCGGCAGAGAATATACTGTATATCTTATTTTCCGCGATATCGGAAGAGCTGCTTTTCCCATCTTCTGTTTTCTCCTGCTGGAAGGCTTCCGGCATACACGGAGCAGGTTCCTCTATGGAAGAAATCTCCTTCTTTTTGCGCTGCTCTCAGAAATTCCGTGGAATCTGATGTTTACAAATACGCTGCGTTACGAAAGACAAAATGTGTTTTTTACGCTTTTCCTCGGATATCTGGCCTTTTGTGCCATCGAATATTTCCAGACCAGACCTTCGATGCAGCTTCTCTGCATCCTGGGACTGCTTGTTGTTTCCATTTTTCTGAAAGCAGACTATGGATGGCGGGGGTATATCTTCCTGCTGATCATGTACTATATGCGAGACGATAAGCCAGGCCAGGCAATCCTCGGAAGCTGCTGGCTTTACTATGAATGGAGAGCCTCCTTTGCCTTTCTGTCCATTAACCTGTACAATGGAAAAAGAGGCTTCATCCGCGGAAAATCAGCAAAATATTTCTTTTACTGGTTTTACCCAGTCCATATTATAGGACTGGTCATACTTCGACAGCTTTTGTTTTTATCTTAATCCCGCCCGCTCCGGTCGGTTCATCCTTCCACGACCAATACTGTTGCATCGCATCCATCCCTCATCAAAAAAAAGCTGCACTCTCTCAAAAGTGCAGCCTAAATGCGTGTCCAGAAGAATCTGTTTCTTATTTTTTCTTTACGATCTCTTTTGCATTTTTATAAATGGAATCTGCAGGAACACATCCACGTACCGGTGACAGCGGGTAGATATTAGAATTCCGTCCGATCACAGTACCGGGATTCAGCACAGAACCGCATCCGACTTCAACATGATCTCCGAGCATCGCTCCGAATTTCTTAAGACCGGTTTCGATCTTTTCATCCCCGTCTTTTACGACAACCAGCTTCTTGTCTGATTTTACGTTGGAACAGATCGATCCGGCACCCATGTGGGACTTATATCCCAGCACAGCATCTCCAACATAATTATAATGAGGAACCTGAACCTTGTTAAACAGCACTGCATTCTTAAGCTCTGTGGAATTTCCCACAACTGCGCCCTCACCAACGATAGCCTTGCCGCGGATAAATGCACAGTGGCGCACCTCGGCGTCTCTGCCAATGATAGCCGGTCCGGTGATACTTGCAGTCGGCGCAACTGTAGCGGATCTTGCGATCCATACATTTTCGCCCTTCTCCTCATATTCAGAAGGATCCAGTGTTTTTCCCAGCTTAATAATGAAATCTCCGATCTCCGGAAGAACCTCCCACGGATAGGTTTTTCCCTCAAAAAGCTCTGCTGCAATGGTCTCATTCAGATCCAGCATATTGCTGATAGTAAAATCTTTCATCATGATGATTTCTTTCCTCCCTGTCTGGAAGCTCGCTCCGGCTTCCTGTAGTTTACAGCGGCCACATCAAAAAACTGCCGCAGGTTATACTGATAATTGCTTGCCTCCACCTGCCGGGTACGTACCCGCACAAAATGCTCCAGCTTGTCCATATATTCCTGTTCCGTGATGCTGCCCTCTGCCACATAGGTGAGCCCCTTTTCCCAGCTTGCCGTAAGCTCCGGGTTCAGAAGCTGCCGGATAGAACAATTTACCACATCGAAGATCATTTCCCCAAGAAGTGTTGGAGTGATCACCTGGGTCTTTTTGTTCAGTGCCAGATATTTGATGTTAAAAAGCTTCTTCAGGATCTCGGCACGGGTAGCACTGGTGCCGATCCCGCTTCCCTTGATCTGGGCTCGAAGCTCCTCATCCTCGATCAGCTGTCCTGCATTTTCCATGGCAAGGATCATGGAACCGGAATTGTATCGTTTGGGCGGTGAAGTCTCACCCTCCTTGATACTCAAACCGTTCACAGGAAGTATATCACCCTTTTTCAGCTTCTGCAACGCCTCCAGGAGCACAGTATCACAGGAAACCTCGTCTTCCTCTCCATTTCTGTTTTTCTCACTGTCTGAAGCCCTTTTCCGCGAAAAAGAATTCGTGGCGATCTTCAGATAGCCTTCTTCTTTGAGAACCTTAAAGGATGAAAAGAATGCCTCGCCGTCCAGCTTCGTCACAAGACTCACCTTCTGATAAACGGCCGGCGGATAAAAAATACACAAAAATCTCCGTACAATGGTCTCGTACACACGCTGTGCAGTAAGAGACACGCTTCCAAGCGCATTCAATCCCTGACCGGTAGGAATGATCGCGTAATGGTCTGTGATCTGCTTGTCATTCACATATCTGGTCTTTGCAATGCTTTTCCAGGATTCCATCCCCAAAACCTCTGCCGCCGCAACACCGGCCTGCTGATAATTTCGAAGACCGGATATATTCTTGTATATCTCCTTGGCCACTGCCGTGGAAAGAACTCTGGCATCCGTTCTCGGATAAGTCACCAGCTTCTTCTCATAAAGCTCCTGTACGATCCGGAGTGTCTCGTCCGGACTGATCTTAAACAGCTTTGAGCACACATTCTGAAGCTCCGCCAGGTTAAAAAGAAGCGGCGGATTTTTGTTTTCTTTTTTTCGTTCCACCTTTTCCACAATACAGGAAAGGGGCTGGTTCACCATCAGCTGATCGATCAGCATCTGTGCATGCTCTTTTTTCCTGAAGCCGTTTTCTTTATAAAGATACGGGGACTGGAAATACCGGCTGCCTTCCACAGCTCTCCATTCACCGTCAAAATTTTCACCTGCAAGTCCAATACTGCCAAGGACACGGTAAAACGGTGTCTTCACAAAGACACGGATTTCCCGTTCTCTCCTCACTACCATGCCAAGAACACAGGTCATCACACGCCCTACTGCAATAGCCTGATATTTGGAATGGAGATAATTGGTGACACTGCTTCCGTAGCGCAAGGTCAGAACTCTGGAAAAATTGATTCCCATAAGATAATCTTCCTTTGCGCGGAGATACGCAGATGCTGCCAGATTATCATACTCCGAGATATCCGTCGCTTCACGGATTCCTCTTAAGATCTCTTCCTCTGTCTGGGAATCGATCCACACACGTTTCTGGACTTTCCCCTTTACTCCTGCCATCTGGGCTACCAGACGGTAGATATATTCACCCTCACGTCCGGAGTCGGTACACACATAAATGGTATCCACATCCGGCCGGTTCAGCAGTCCTTTTACGATCTCGAACTGCTTTTTGACCCCGGGGATCACTTCATATTTAAATTCGCGCGGCAAAAAAGGCAGGGTATCAAAACTCCACCTTTTAAACTTGATATCATATTTTTCGGGATAGCTCATGGTAACCAGGTGTCCTACACACCAGGTTACCACAGAATCATCAGATTCCAGATATCCGTCTTTTCTCTGACCGTTGATCTTCAAAGCCTTCGCAAATTCCTGTGCCACGCTGGGCTTCTCCGCTATGTATAAAGCCTTTGCCATACTATTTATCTGCACTCATCTTTCTAAGCGGCCATGCCAGAAGCACAGCTCCGCCAACTATATTTCCCAGTGTTACGATTACCATGCTTTTAAGCATAGCGCCGACAGACAATCCTGGCACCATACAGAATGCAACTGTAAAAATACCCATATTTGCAATACAATGCTCAAATCCGCTGACAACGAAACCTGAAATACAGATCACGATCATCAGGAACTTGCCTGACTCACTCTTCAGCTTAATGCCGCAGAGAACAGCAAGACAGACGAAGAAATTACAAAGTACCGCACGGAAAAACATCTGTCCTGCCGGAATACTCAGTTTTCCGTTTATAAATCCGGCAAAATAATCTGCTGTACCGGACGCTCCGGCACCTACAAAGATCAGCGCCAGGATCAGGCATCCCACAAAATTGCCGATGTAACTGATTCCCCAGACCTTTCCAACATCTTTCCATGATACGCTCTTGTCATACGCACCAAAAGCCATTACCAGATTGTTACCGGTAAACAGCTCTCCTCCTACCATTACGATCAACAGGACCGCAATGGAGAACACGATGGCTCCAAGGAATTTCCCCCATTCCGGGAAAGTTTTGGAAAATACATTTCCAACAACGTTACTGTAGATCATCGCCACATCAATAAAAAATCCGGCCATGATCGCCCGCATAAAGTATTTTCCGAAATTGCTGTTCAGTAAGTTTATCTTACCCTTCGCAGCGGTTGACAGTTTCTCTACATCCTCCCTGTTCATAAATAGCACCTCCACATATTTTTAGCAAGCGTGGCACTTTGTTGCTGCTTCTTTGTTCACAGCAACACGCTTTCCGGAAATCTGTTTGTTATATTGTAACACTTTACTAATTATTTAACAATAAAAATGCGAAAATTTTCAAAAATTTCCGTTTTGTTACATACAACAAACAATATCCGTTTTATACCAGAACACGATAGATGCCATCCCAGGCCAGTTCCTTTTTTTTCAGGAAATTTTCTGTTTCCTCCTCTGATTGCTCCACGCATTTCCATGCCAGTCCGCACTGGGCACTGATCTCTGAAGGGATCGGGATCAGCCTTCCCGGAAATTCAGATTCCTTGGCCGTTCTTTCCATTTTCATGGCAGCCGTGGTTGTGGAAAATGTCACAACTGTAGTAATTACTTTTCTGCGCATATCTCCTTTGTTCCTTCCACATACGCAAAAACAGGACACCGGAAAAACCGATATCCCGTTTCTGATGATTTTCTTTATTTCCTGTAAAGGATCCAGTTCTTATTTAGCCTGGATATATCCTTGCGCTTTCAGAGTTTCTGCACAGAGAACTGCTCCGCCTGCGGCACCTCTTACTGTGTTATGGGAAAGTCCGATGAACTTGTAATCATAAACAGTATCCTCACGAAGACGTCCTACAGATACTCCCATTCCATTCTCATAGTTTACATCCATCTGTACCTGCGGACGGTTGTCCTCCTCAAGATACTGGATGAACTGCTTCGGAGCGCTTGGAAGCTCAAGCTCCTGCGGAAGTCCCTTAAACTCAACCAGCTTCTGGATCAGTTGCTCTTTGGTAGGTTTCTTGCGGAATTTAACGAATACAGCTGCTGTATGTCCGTTGAGGACCGGAACACGTACACACTGGCATGTGATGACAGGTGTGGTAGCCGGAACGATCACGCCGTCCTCGATCTTGCCCCAGAGTCTTAATGGCTCCTTCTCACTCTTCTCTTCCTCACCACCGATGTACGGAATGATGTTGTGCTCCATCTCCGGCCAGTCCTTGAAGGTTTTTCCTGCTCCGGAAATAGCCTGGTATGTAGTGGCAACTACTTCATACGGCTCGAACTCTTTCCATGCGGTAAGTACCGGAGCGTAGCTCTGGATAGAGCAGTTCGGTTTAACAGCTACAAAGCCGCGTTTTGTTCCGAGACGTTTCTTCTGGAATTCGATAACCTCGAAGTGCTCCGGATTGATTTCCGGAACTACCATCGGAACGTCCGGTGTCCAGCGGTGTGCGCTGTTGTTGGACACAACCGGTGTCTCTGTCTTTGCATATTCTTCCTCGATCGCCTTGATCTCATCCTTAGTCATATCAACTGCGGAAAATACAAAGTCAACAGTAGCTGCAACCTTCTCAACCTCGTGGATATCCATAACAACCAGCTTCTTTACTGCCTCCGGCATCGGAGTATCCATTTTCCATCTGCCGCCTACAGCCTCCTCGTAGGTCTTGCCTGCGCTTCTCGGGCTTGCCGCTACAGTAACCACCTCAAACCACGGGTGATTCTCCAGAAGAGAAATGAATCTCTGACCAACCATTCCAGTTGCACCTAAAATACCGACTTTAAGCTTTTCACTCATAATAAAACTCTCCTCATCTCGTGTCCCTCCATGGCACACATTTGTCTTTTCTGTAAATACTATACCAATTTTTCCTAAAATGCAAGCATTATCTTAATTTTTTTCAAGATATTCTTTATTCTGAGCGATCACCTGCTCCATCACGTCCGGTCCCGGCGCTCCCAGAGTCACACGTTTTTCCACGCAGGTCTTCATACTGATGGCTTCATAGATGTCCTCCTCAAACACAGGACTGATCTCTTTGTACTCGGAAAGCGGAAGCTCATCCAGAGAGATTCCCTTATCCAGACAGAGAAGGACCAGTCTTCCGACGATGCCGTGAGCATCACGGAACGGTACACCGTGGTTAACCAGATAGTCTGCTGCGTCTGTGGCGTTTGTAAAGCCTCTCTTTGCACTTGCCTCCATGTTGGCTTTGTTGAACTGCATAGTGGAAACCATGCCGGTAAACAGGGCGATACAGCCCTTTACGGTGTCGATGGCATCAAAGGTCAGCTCCTTGTCTTCCTGCATATCTTTGTTGTATGCAAGCGGGATTCCCTTCATGGTTGTGAGAATAGATGTCAGCGCTCCGTAAACACGGCCTGTTTTTCCACGGACAAGCTCTGCGATATCCGGATTCTTCTTCTGCGGCATGATACTGCTGCCTGTGCTGTATGCGTCATCGATCTCAACGAAACGGTACTCATTGGAATTCCACAGAATGATCTCCTCTGAAAAACGGCTCAAATGCATCATGATCGTAGAAAATGCACTGAGAAGCTCGATGACATAATCTCTGTCAGATACGGAATCCATACTGTTTCTGGTTGGTGCATCAAAGCCGAGAAGCTCTGCAGTATAGGCACGATCCAACGGATAAGTGGTTCCTGCCAGTGCTCCCGCTCCAAGCGGACAGGTATTCATTCTCTTACGGATATCAAAAAGTCTGTCACGGTCTCTGCGGAACATCTCAAAATATGCGCCTACATGGTGTGCCAGAGTTACCGGCTGTGCCTTCTGAAGGTGGGTAAATCCCGGCATGTAGGTGTGAACATTCTCTTCCATGATCTTCTGCAGGGCAAGAAGAAGGTCCTTCAGCTCCTTATCTGTCTCATCGATCTCGTCGCGGACATAAAGCTTCATATCCAGAGCTACCTGGTCATTACGGCTTCTTCCTGTGTGAAGCTTCTTTCCGGCATCTCCGATACGGTCGATCAGGTTTGCCTCCACGAAGCTGTGGATATCCTCATACTCCGCTGTGATCTCCAGCTTGCCTGCTTCCACGTCTGCAAGGATACCGTCCAGTCCTTCTGTGATCTGCTCCTTTTCTTCCTCTGTCAGAATTCCCTGTTTTGCAAGCATGGCAACATGTGCCTTGCTTCCACGGATATCCTGTCTGTAAAATTTTTGATCAAAGGAAATGGATGCGTTAAAATTGTAAACCAGCTTGTCCGTTTCTTTTGTAAAACGGCCTCCCCATAACTGTGCCATATTGATTCTTCCTCACTTTTCTTTTTTGCGGCAGAACTGTCTTCTCCGGACATACACGAGCTCCGTCTCCCGGACGTCTGCACTTTTCTGTGTTAGTGTAACATATTTTTATAAAAATGCAAAGTTTTTCATAATTATACGTTTGCTGTCTTCAGCCGTTGTTACTGTTCACTCGGTTCTCAGTAACCAGCCGTTCTCTGTCCATGGCTTCTTTCTTTGAAAATACACAGCCGCAGTAATTCTGCCGGTACAGAGCATGCTCATGAGACAGTTCAATAGAACGCTTGTAGCCATTCTTTTTCTTAAAATCCGAAGTCAGATGTGGCACTTTATAGATTTCTTCCAGCTCCTCACCGATCTCATTGATCTTCTGTGCATTTTTCAGAGGACTGATACTTAAGGTTGTGGTGAAATAATCATATCCTCCCTCCTTCGCCAGCTTTGCCGCCTCTTCCATCCGCAGGCGGTAACACCGAAAGCACCTCTCTCCTCCTTCCGGAACATCTTCCAGGCCTTTTGCCAGCTCATAAAACTCCTCCGGGTCATACCGTCCCTCCACCAGCGTTACCGGATGTACAAACTCCATCTCCCCGATCAGGCGGCGGATCTCAGCCACGCGGTGTGAATATTCCTCCACCGGTGCGATATTGGGATTATAAAAAAATATCGTAATCTCAAAATACTGCGACAGGTATTCCATCACATAGCTACTGCATGGCGCACAGCAGGCATGCAGAAAAAGTCTGGGGGTTTTCCCTTCCTTCTGGTTTCTTTCAATCAGTTTATCCAGTTCTTTCTGGTAGTTTCTCTTGTTCAATGTTTGTAATTCCTTTCTCTATGACTGTTTTCAGGCAGACAGCAAAGTATACATCTCTGCCATTGGCCTTCTCCTGTTTCAGACATATGATAATATTATACCATTATCTACGAAAAGGAGGCAATATCCATGAATCCTGTCCTGAAAGTGCGGGACGTGTGTCTCTCCTATCACACATTGTCCGGTGAGACACCCGCCCTTTCTCATATATCCTTTGATCTGATGCCCGGTGAATTCCTGTCCATTGTAGGACCTTCCGGATGCGGAAAATCCACTCTTCTGAATCTCATTGCCGGCCTGCTCACTCCGGAGCACGGTTCCATTACTCTGGGAGGCCGGCCGGTATCCTCCGGCAGTGCCGCTGTAGGATATATGCTCCAGAAGGATCATCTTCTGGAATGGCGGAGCATCTACAAAAACATCCTTCTCGGCCTGGAGATCCGGAAAGAACTCACACCTGAAAAGCTGGCACATGCAGAAGCCCTTCTTCAGACCTACGGTCTGGACCGTTTCCGTGATGCCCGCCCTTCCCAGCTTTCCGGCGGTATGCGCCAACGTGCCGCTCTGATCCGGACCCTGGTGCTGGAACCGGAGCTCCTTCTTCTGGACGAACCATTTTCCGCTCTGGATTACCAGACACGCTTAAATGTCAGTGATGATATCGGAAAAATCCTCAAAAGCTCCGGCAAGCCTGCGATCCTGGTCACTCATGACATCTCCGAAGCCATCAGTATGGCCGACCGGGTACTGATCCTTTCTGCACGTCCTGCCACTGTACGAAAGATCATTGATATCGATCTGGATATCAGCGACCGCACTCCCCTCTCCTCCAGAAATGCTCCGGATTTTAAGAAATATTTTAACATCATATGGAAGGAGCTCAATGAAAATGCCTGAAATTTCCAGACAGCAGAAACAATATCTTGCACGGCAGAAAAAAGAAAAACACATTATCCTGGCTGCACGGACACTTCTTTTTGTTCTGTTTATGGGACTTTGGGAAATATCCTCTGATCTTGGATGGATCGATTCCTTTATCTTCAGCAGTCCTTCCCTGATCGCAAAGACCTTTCTTTCCATGTGCAGGGATCAGTCCCTGTTTGCACATATTGCCGTGACACTGGCAGAAACTCTTGTCAGTTTCTTTTTTGTTGTGATCCTGGGTGTAGGAACCGCAGTACTTCTCTGGTGCTCCCGACGGATCGCACGGATCCTGGAGCCATGTCTGGTGGTACTGAACAGTCTCCCGAAATCTGCTCTGGCCCCTCTTCTGATCGTATGGCTTGGTGCCAACGAACGTACCATTGTAGTCGCCGGCATGTCTGTAGCCATCTTCGGCTCCGTTATCAATCTGTACTCCGGTTTCTGCCAGGCAGATCCGGAAAAGCTGAAGCTGATCGAAACTCTGGGGGGACACAAAAAGGAAAAGCTTCTGAAGATCGTCCTGCCCTCCTCCGTTCCTCTTATCCTGAGTGTGATGAAGGTCAACATCGGGCTTTGCCTGGTAGGCGTGATCATCGGAGAATTTATCGGTGCCCGAAAAGGCCTGGGATACCTGATCATTTACGGAAGCCAGACATTCAGACTTACATGGGTCCTGATGTCCATTGTGATCCTCTGCATCATTGCCATGCTGCTGTATTTTGCACTTTATCTTATTGAAAAACAGGTCCGGAAGCATTAGCTGTAAAAAGGGCGTGTAAAAATGATCTCTCATTTTTTACACGCCTCTTTTGCTCTTATAACCTTTGTTTCAAAGTTTTCCCACGGCAAAGGCCGTGCATAATAAAAGCCCTGGATCTCATCGCAGCTCAGGCTTCGCAGGATCTCCACCTGTTTTGCTTTCTCCACGCCCTCGGCAAGAACCTTCATTCCAAGGCTGTGTGCCAGCGAAATGGTATGACGGATCACCTGCTGCCCACGAAAATTCTCTATGTAATCGATCAGACTTTTATCCAGCTTCAGAGTATCGAATGGCAACTGGTTCAGGCTTGTCATAGATGAATAGCCGGAGCCAAAATCATCCATATGCAGCTCGAATCCTGCATCCACCATCTTCTCTATGAGCTTACTGATCCGATCATTATACAACGCAGCAGTTTCTGTCAATTCAATGGGAACAGAAGAAAACGGAATGCCATTTTCTTCCACGATCTTCACATAACGACAGATCATATTATCGTAATGGATACTGGCACGTGACAGATTCACCGAAATCGGAAGTATCTTTTTCCCTGATCTTATACGTTCCCCCTGGATGCTGCATACCTTTCGGAAAACATATTCATCAAGGCGTACGATCAGACCATCCTTCTCAAAAAGAGGGATAAATTCTCCCGGCGAAACCATAGTTCCTTCCGCTCTCTTCCAGCGCACCAGTGCCTCCGCCCCAACGATTTCTTCTGTCTCCACACTGTATTTCGGCTGCAGGTAGACTACGAATTCTTCATTGCGTATAGCCTCCACGAAAGCATTCTCCATCTGTCCGTTACGGATATGCCTCTTTCTCATCTCATCATCATAAAAAGCGATCTGGTGCTCATAGTCATCCCGGATACTCTTCATGGCCAGAAAAGCCCTGTCACAGATCAGGGTAAAAGGCAGTGTCTTATCCACATTCTCATAGACCCCATAGTTGACCACCAGATTAGGAATCGGTGCTCCACTCTCGACCCTGTGGATAAATTTCTCCATATCTGCCATACGGATCTCTTTCTTTCCATATATGATGGCTACAAACTGGTCTCCTCCATATCTGCCCACCGTCCCGTAGCGAACCTGATTTCTATACGTATCTCCCAGATAAGTAAGAACCTGATCACCGATCTTCTCTCCATAGGTTCCATTGATCCATTTAAAGTTCTTTATATCTGCCACCACCACATGAAAATCCTGATTCGTATTAAAGCGCATCAGCGTCTTTGCATGATGGAAAAAGGCCTGTCTGATATAAAGCCCTGTAAGATCATCATATTCCAGAGCTGAGAGTACCATCACGGACTCTCTCAGCTTGATCACATTGTTGATCTTACTTTTTAATATACGGACATTATACGGTTTCCGTACAAAATCCACTGCTCCCAGTTCCAGACATCGCACCTCATCCTCCAACCGGTTACTTCCGGTTATGATGATCACAGGCACAGAGGTCAGCATCACATCATCACGGATCAGCTCCAGAAACTGAAATTCATCACATACCGGCACACTCATATCAAGAAGAATTGCAGAAAGGGTTTTGTAATTCTCAGACAGACGCTTCATCCCCTCTGCTTCATTCATCGCAGAGATAACCTCAAAACTGCCCTCCAGATGTTCTGTAAGCGCTTTCCGATCCGTCTCGTCATTCACTACAATAAGAAGTTTTCTTCCGGATGCTGTTCCTCCTGGTTCCAGTATGGCCTCCATCTCACTGTACCGTACATCCATATCCTCATTGGCAAAAGCAAACACCACGGTCTGAAAATCCTCAGCCGTTCCTACCCTGGCACATTTCACATAGAAATATTCAATCCTCCCGTTGCTTCGGCGTACACGATAATGTACCATCAACTGGGGAATCCTTGTAAGACGTTGGCATATCTTCTCAAAATCCATCATCTGATGCATCCGGATCCTGTCCTCTGCCGCAACACTGCTCTCAATATAAATATCCATGATCTTCTCATAGGATTCATCCCTGCGAAGTCCCTCCTCCCCATAAGCTCCACTCTGCCCCTGGAAGCGGCATACCTGGACCTTATGAGTCTCTCTGTCAACAGAGTAGATATTGATAAAATTTTTTCCGAGAACATTAATGATCCCCATAAGAATCGGATTCTCCATCATTCCGCTGCTGATCTCATCATTCGTCTTTGTATCCGAAAAAACAAGGGCATGTCCTGTCCCGCCGGATTCCAGCGGAATCTCCACAGCATCAACCGAACGCAGGATATTCCGTCCCGGTTCCAGATAATTCTTCGGACCTTTGATCCCGTTAACGACCGGACAGATCTCACAGGGAGTTTCTCTGTTTCTCAGACAGTGATAGCATTTCTCGCCCCTCTTCAGCTGCGGATAGATCTCACGTGCTGCCAGGTTATAGCTGATAATCTTATAATCCTCATCTATGACATACATTCCCGATGCATTTTTCCCCACGAGCATCACCTCCGGATTCGTAAATTTCTCATAGATCCTTCGTGACAGTTACTGTCTCAAAATCCTTAAATATTCCTTCATTATATACGATTTTTCTGATAACTGCAATTATCTTTCGTATTATTTATTTTTCATATTGGTTTTATTATATTTCGGTTATCAGCGCATCTGAAAAGATTTCCCCCTGAGCGGAACCCCGGCAAGCTCCGCAAGCCTTTTGATCCCGGAATCTGCTATGGATACCGCACTCTCCACATGATTGAAATCTGTGGCACTGTAATCAAACAGGATATTTCCCTGTGCTTCAAACTCCTCGTCCCGTTCCCAGAAAAAGAATCTCATAGGCATACAGTCAAAGGCCCTGATCTCATATCCCACATCACCCTGGGGCAGTTCCCTGCCGTCAAGCTTCTGAAACGCCTCCCTCAATTCCTTTTCATGGCCGGAAAATGTAGCACTGAACACATCCGTCTCTCCGATCTGATACGCCGGCGCAAATGGTCTTGCATTCCTGAGATCTGCAAAAGGGACCCACTTATCCATAATAAAAGCCCCCTCTTTCGCATACCCCAGAAGCGTATAAATATTCAGCATCTCCGTAGTATCCGGTTCTCTCTGTCCATCCAGGCTCTGGATACTGCCGTCTTCCAGACTCACCCCATATCTTCTTCCGAAATGAATGATCGTGAGAAACCCGTTTTCTTCCTTCAGTTCCGGCACCCGTTTATGCAGATCTGCCTGATCCATCTTCAAAAAGCGTTGTGCCCACTCTTCACATAGTTTTACATAGTTGGAAATTCTTTCTTCTTTCATCCTGTCTTCTCCCTGTCTGATATCGATATCCTTTCTCCGCTGTATTCCGGACTTTTTTTACAGAATACACTGCTTTCACATTTTCCGCAAGAATCTTCGCCGATGTATCCGAAATCCGGCTATTTTCAGTGTTACTGTTTTTTCAGAATCCCGGAACCTTCTTAAGCGTTTCTTTTTTTCGACAGATCATCCATCAATTTTCCCAAATCCGTCTAATTTCCCAATATAAAAATAACGTTTTTTTGCACAAAAAACTGGATTTTCTTTTTTAAAAGGTGTATAATATTAACAAAGTTTATTGTTTTTATGGTTAAAGACACCTGGCAGTAAACAAGAAATGAAAGTGAGGATTCGCCATGAAACAAAACAGTATGTTAGCAATGATCCTGGCCGGTGGAAGAGGAAGTCGTCTTCACGAGTTGACGAATAAAGTTGCCAAGCCAGCCGTTGGTTATGGCGGTAAATACCGTATCGTGGATTTTCCGCTCAGTAACTGTGCCAACAGCGGCATTGATGTCGTAGGTGTACTGACACAGTATGAATCAGTTTTACTGAACAGCTATGTAGCAGCCGGTGGCCGCTGGGGCCTTGATGCCAAGGACAGCGGAGTTTATGTACTTCCTCCACGTGAGAAGGCTGATGCCGGTCTGGATGTATACCGTGGAACAGCTGATGCGATCTCTCAGAATATTGATTTCATCGACTCACAGAACCCGGAATACCTTCTGATCCTTTCCGGTGACCACATCTATAAGATGAATTATGCAAAGATGCTTGATGACCATATCCAGCATAAGGCAGATGCGACTATTGCAGTTATCGAGGTTCCCATGAAGGAAGCCAGCCGTTTCGGTATCATGAACACCGGTGAAGATGACCGCATCGTGGAATTTGAAGAGAAACCGGAACACCCGAAGAGCAATCTTGCCTCCATGGGTATCTACATATTCAACTGGAAGCTTCTGCGCAAGCTCCTGCTGGCAGATATCAAAAATCCGGATTCCAATCACGATTTCGGTAAAGACATCATCCCTACACTCCTTGCACAGGACAAGGCACTCTACGCCTACAAGTTCAAAGGCTACTGGAAGGATGTAGGAACCATCGATTCCCTCTGGGAAGCAAACATGGATCTTCTCAGTCCTAACAGTGAACTGGATCTTAACGATCCTACCTGGAAAATCTACACTGAGGATGCTACATCTCTTCCACAGTATATCTGTGATACAGCTGTGATCAACACTGCTTTCATTACTCAGGGCTGTGTTGTAGAAGGTGAGATCACCAACTCCGTACTTTTCACAGGCGTCAAGGTCGGTCCTGGTGCCAAGATCATCGACAGTGTCCTGATGCCGGGTGTTGTTGTTGAAGCAGGTGCCGTTGTCCAGCGTGCTCTCGTTGCAGACGGAGTCGTGATCGGTGCCAATGCTCGTGTCGGTTCCAAGGACAGTGAGCACATCGAACTTGTATCAAAACGTGTAAAGGGGGCTGAGTAATATGTTTAAAGCATTTGGAATCGTGAATTCCTCAGAAAGAAATATCCATGTGGAGGGGCTTCAGGACTACCGTGCGATCGGCGCCTTTTCATTTCTCGGAAGATATCGTGTCATCGACTTCCCAATCTCAAATATGACCAACAGCGGAATTGAGTACATTCAGGTCTATGTAAAGAACAAACCCCGTTCTCTTGTAGAACATCTCGGAACCGGACGTCACTACAACATCAACTCCAAGAGCGGTAATCTCCAACTCCTCTTTTCAGAGCATTCCGGAGTCAACGATATCTATAACACCGATATCGACAACTACTACTCCAATCTGGAGTGCATCGAAGCAGTTCATTATCCGTATGTTGTTATCGCTCCGAATTACATGATCTACACCACCGACTATTCCAAGCTGATCGATGCCCATATCGAATCCGGTGCAGATGTGACCATGCTTTATCATTCCGTTGATAATGCCAAGGAGAACTATCTGAACTGCCACATCCTGAACCTGAACCGTCAGAAGGGTGTTCTCTCCATTGAGCACAACCACGGCAATGCAAAGAACCGCAACATTTTCATGGATACCTACGTAATGAGCAAGGAGCTTTTCATCAGCCTCATCCATAAGGCAAAAGAGATCTCCTCTCTTTATACCCTTGCAGACGTGATCAATGCCGGCTGCAGAGACGGTGAGCTGGATGTGCGTGGTATATCTCATCGCGGATATTTTGCATCGATCACTGATTTCAAGAGCTATCACGATGCAAATATGGATCTGATCGACTACAAAACTGCAACCGATCTTTTCCATGATAACTGGCCGATCTATACACGCACCAACAACTCCTGTCCGACCCATTATTTTGACACAGCCAATGTTTCCAACTCCGTTATCTCCAACGGCTCCATGATCGAGGGAACTGTAGAAAATTCCATTGTCGGACGTGGCTGTACCATCAAAAAGGGCGCTGTTATCAAGAACTGTGTAGTTCTTGCAGACTGCACCATCGGTGAGAATGTCCATATCGAAAATCTGGTGGTAGACAAGCATGCCAAGATCACGCATGCCAAGGAGATCATCCGTCCTGCGGATGAGCCTGGCTACATCAAACGTAACGATACACTGTAATATTCATATATAATAAGGCCTCCGGTTCCTGTGTTACGAACCGGAGGCCTTATTTATCTCTGTACTCAGCTAAGCATATGGATCCATCATTTCAGAACAGACTGAATCCATTTCAACGCATTATCCTTATTCTTCACGTTACCCGGAAGGCAGATACACACCGGATCATATCTCAGGCCAAATTCCTGAGCAACACTACTACTGCCGTCAAGCTCCAGATGCTGATCATCCACAGCGCCCAGAGACTCAAACACCTCATCTCCAAACGTTTCCCTGAGATTTGCATACATTCCGCTATCTTTCTCATGTTCATAGAGTTCCTTCGGCATGATCAGGACATCAACGGTAGCACTCTGGATTTCCGTCACATATGCGATCCTGGCATAGTAATCAAAATCCTCTCCTGTCTCGTCCGTCATCAGATTCTGCGCCACACTGACTTCTGCATATTTATCCTCTGTTCCCAGTGTCTTCAAAACATCCTCTTCCACCTTCTCAGAGTCATAATTCCCTGCATTCACCACCGCAATGGAAAGCACCGTCTTCATCTGTGCGTGACGATAAATATTCACTCCCAGACAGACTCCGCCAATGGCAAGAAGCACGCACAGCATATGTATCTTATAATACATCCAGATATACTGAATCTTCTTACCTGTTCCCATTCCCTTCAGTTTCTCTCTTTCGATCCGGCAGCGTTCCTTCTTCGTCAGATCAGTTTCGTTGGGCATCTCCGGATTCAGTACACTCTCATCGTGTCCGTCACTGCCGGCCTCCGCTCTGTTTTGTAAATCCATAAAACTCTCCTTTGTCTTTCATGTCTCAGTATTTTTTACCCTGAAGCGGGATATTCCAGTCGCTTTCCCCGCATCCTCCTGGTGGGTGCTGTGACTTATCAATAAAGGATATTTTAGCATATTTTGGTACAAAATCACAGCGCATAAATATGAAAATACCATAAACTCTTCTATTTCCGACAGATTCTCATTCCATATCCATACATTACCGCCACAGCAGTCACAAGAACACAGACCATCACCGGTCTCATCCACAGATATAAAAGATTTTTCTCAATTCCAGCTGCCACAGCCACATCCTTCAGGATATCCGCCACACAGAGATGGAACAGATAAATAAAAAATGCATATTTCTGACCGATGGCTACCGGAAGCTCGGGCACTTTCCGATTTTTTCCCATGATCGCAATGAGAAAAAGACCAACAGCCATAAATACTGAACCCAGAAACAATTCCAGTTTGCCAAAATACCGGTATTCCAGCAGACTTGCAATCCCGCCGCCAGCTACCATGCCATACAAAAGAAACACTTTTTTTCCGGCAAACCAGGCTTCCAGCTTTTCCTGATGTCTGTGTATCAGATGTCCCAACATAAAAAACGGAAATCCGGTAAACAGATAGTTGCGAAACTGCATAACACGGAAATGCTTTTCCGGGAACAGGAAGATCGAAAATTCCTCCATTCCGAAATGAATCAGAAGAAGCACCGGTATCAGAACATATGCCTGCTTACAAATCCGGAATCTTGCTGCCAGGGCAAAAAGAAGATAACAATAGAGCAGTGCCGGGAGAAACCACAGATGCCATTTCACCTGAGAGCTGTTATTATATAGAAGAAACTGGCGAATATGTTCCCCCGAAACCAGGGCTTCCAGCCATTCCTTCTGGCTTGCTCCGTCGATGTAATTCTGGATCAGCTCCCACAGACAGCAGACCGGAAATGCCACAAGCATCAGCTTCAGAACATGCCGGATCTTTTTTCCGGTTCTTATAAATTCCGTATCATCGCCACGGAAACAAAAATATCCGGATACCATAAAAAACACAGGTACTGCAAATCTGGCAAGTACATTGGCTATAATTCCGGCACTTCCCGGAAAATGGACGTGAAGAAGCACAACTGCATAAGCACAGATCGCCTTTACCATATCCAGAGTACGGTTTCGCATAAAAATTACTCCTTTTTATATCGAACGCTTATCCCGGAAATATGATTCCAGGGTTCCCTTTTTTTCGAAACGATATACTAACAAACCAGCAGAATTTTGTCAATGCTGTTTTTCTCCTGTACGGTTTACTCTTATACGTTTTACTCTTGTACGGCTTCCGGATCTGAATTATAATTCTTTTATGACTTCTATGACAGGATGTTTGTTATTTCCTCAGAAAGGATTCTATTTTTTATGAAAAAAGACGGCTACTATTCTTCCGGCGAATTTGCCCGCATGGCACACGTAACTCTGCGTACTGTCCGCTATTATGATAAACAGGATATCCTGAAACCCTCTCTCGTCACCGAATCCGGCGCACGTTTTTATACAGACGAGGATTTTGCAAGGCTTCAGCAGATCCTCCTTCTGAAATACCTGGGCTTTTCCCTGGATGACATCCGTGAAATGACCATCGGTGATTCCGATTATCATTTCATGCTGAATTCTCTGAATATCCAGCTTCGTCTGGTCCGTGACCGGATCGAACAGATGCAGCTGGTGGAAAAAGCGATCCAGGATACCGCACAGATGATAAAGGAACAGAACACCATTGACTGGAGCCAGATGCTGAACCTGATCCACCTGACCGGCATGGAAAAAAGCCTCAAGAATCAGTATCAGAATGCCACCAACATTTCCTCCAGGATCAATCTCCACAGCCTGTACTCCCAGAACAAACAGGGATGGTTTCCCTGGATCTTTGAGCAGTGCCGGATCTCACCTGGTCTTCGTATTCTGGAGCTGGGCTGCGGGGACGGAACGCTATGGACCGACAACCTCTCCCTTCTGCCGGAGGATATCTCCATCACACTTTCCGATATTTCCAGCGGTATGCTCCGCGATGCCAGACGAGCCATCGGTTCCTCGGATACCCGGTTTGCATTCCGGGCCTTTGACTGCCGAAAAATCCCCTGCAAGGACGAAAGCTTTGATCTGGTGATCGCCAATCACGTGCTTTTTTACTGCGATGATATTCCTTCCGTCCTGAAGGAAGTCCGCCGTGTCCTCGCTCCCGGCGGAAGATTTCTCTGCAGTGCTTACGGAAAGGCACATATGCAGGAGGTCAGCCAGCTGGTGCAGGATTTTGATGAACGGATCGTGCTTTCCGCAGACCGGCTTTATGAACGGTTCGGACGTGAAAACGGCCAGGGTATCCTGGCGCCTTTTTTCCCAAAGGCTCAGTGGCTTTCTTATGAAGACTGCCTTCTGGTCCAGGATGCGGAGCCGCTAATCTCCTACGTCCTCTCCTGCCACGGCAACCAGAATCAGTATATATTGGACCGTTACAAGGAATTCCGGGCCTACACCGCCAGAAAAACTGCCAAAGGATTCCGCATTACCAAGGATGCCGGCGTATTTCTTTGTGAAAAATAGCCAAAAATAAAAAATATGAAAAAAGCTCTTGAAGGTGACCTTGCGTCACCTTTTATAATACAGTTACAGTAACAAAGTTATGTGCAGGCACGACTTATGCTGCACATCATCACGCAAAGGAGAAAACATATGAAAGGAATTATTTTAGCCGGAGGCTCCGGAACACGTCTTTACCCGCTTACCATGGTGACCTCCAAACAGCTTCTGCCGATCTTTGACAAACCGATGATCTACTATCCTATGTCTGTTCTTATGAACGCAGGCATCCGTGATATCCTGATCATCTCCACCCCGCAGGATACCCCGAGATTTGAGGAGCTTCTCGGTGACGGCCATCAGTTCGGTGTCAACCTTACCTATGCTGTACAACCAAGCCCGGACGGACTTGCTCAGGCATTTATCATCGGCGAGGAATTCATCGGCAACGACACCGTATGTATGGTCCTTGGTGACAACATTTTCGCAGGACATGGCCTCAAAAAGCGCCTGAAAGCTGCTGTAGACAATGCAGAAACAGGCAAAGGTGCCACTGTTTTCGGATACTATGTAGATGATCCGGAGCGTTTCGGCATCGTGGAATTCGACCAGAACGGAAAAGCTGTTTCCATTGAAGAGAAACCGGAAAAGCCAAAAAGCAACTACTGTGTAACCGGTCTCTACTTCTACGACAACAAGGTTGTAGAGTACGCAAAAAATCTGAAACCAAGCGCAAGAGGCGAGCTTGAGATCACTGACCTGAACCGTATCTACCTTGAGAAGGGACAGCTGAACGTTGAGCTTCTGGGTCAGGGCTTCACATGGCTGGATACCGGTACACACGAAAGCCTTGTAGAGGCAACCAACTTCGTAAAAACCATGGAGCAGCATCAGCACCGCAAGATCGCATGCCTTGAGGAGATTGCTTACTTAAACGGCTGGATCACAAAGGAGGACGTGCTCAAGGTTTACGAAATCCTTAAGAAAAACCAGTATGGCCAGTATCTCAAGGATGTTCTGGACGGAAAATATCTGGACGCGCTTCACTAAGCCGATCTGTTTTCCGACACTGCATTTACCTGCGGACTCCGTTTCGACGGAATCCGCATAAGATCAATCATTTATTATAAAGGAGATTTTTTATGACAATCATCGTTACCGGCGGCGCCGGATTTATCGGAAGCAACTTTATTTTTCATATGATGGAGGCTCATCCGGATTACCGTATCGTATGCCTGGACTGCCTGACCTATGCCGGAAACCTTTCCACTCTTGCACCGGTCATGGACAAACCGAACTTCCGCTTTGTAAAGGAAAGCATCACAGACCGTGACGCTGTTTACAAGCTTTTCGAGGAAGAGCATCCTGACATCGTGGTAAACTTCGCAGCTGAGAGCCACGTAGACCGTTCCATCGAAAACCCGGAGGTATTCCTTGACACCAACATCAAGGGTACTGCTGTTCTCATGGATGCCTGCCGTAAATACGGAATCCAGCGTTATCATCAGGTTTCCACAGACGAGGTTTACGGAGATCTTCCTCTTGACAGACCGGACCTCTTCTTCACAGAGGAAACTCCGATCCATACAAGCAGCCCGTACAGCTCCTCCAAAGCAGGTGCTGACCTTCTTGTTCTCGCATACCACAGAACCTACGGCCTGCCTGTGACCATCAGCCGCTGCTCCAACAACTACGGCCCGTATCACTTCCCGGAAAAGCTGATTCCTCTGATGATCGCCAACGCTCTGAACGACAAACCACTCCCGGTTTACGGAAAGGGCGAAAATGTCCGCGACTGGCTCTATGTTGAGGATCACTGCCGTGCCATCGACCTGATCATCCACAAAGGACGTGTAGGCGAGGTTTACAATGTAGGCGGACATAACGAGATGAAAAACATCGATATCGTAAAACTGATCTGCAAGGAGCTTGGCAAACCTGAAAGCCTGATCACACATGTAGCAGACCGTAAAGGCCATGACATGCGCTACGCTATCGACCCGACCAAGATCCACAACGAGCTTGGATGGCTTCCTGAAACAAAATTCGCAGACGGAATCAAAAAGACCATCAAATGGTACCTTGACAACAAGGAATGGTGGGAAACCATCATCTCCGGTGAGTATCAGAACTACTACGAAAAAATGTATGGAAACCGCGAGGAGGTTAAAGCATGAGATTTTTCGTAACAGGTGTTGGCGGCCAGCTTGGCCATGACGTAATGAATGAACTGTCCGGCCGTGGACATGAAGGCGTAGGAAGTGACATTGCTCCTTCCTACAGCGGCATCGCTGATGGTACTCCTGTTACCACCATGCCTTATGTGCAGCTTGATATCACAGATAAAGAAGCGGTAGCAAAAACCATCCGTGAGGTAAAGCCTGATGCAGTGGTACACTGTGCCGCATGGACAGCCGTAGACGCTGCAGAGGACGAGGAAAACCGTGAGAAGGTACGTCTTGTCAATGTTGTAGGAACACAGAACATTGCGGACATCTGCAAGGAGCTTGGCATCAAGATGATGTATATTTCCACAGACTACGTTTTTGACGGCCAGGGAACCACACCATGGGATCCGGACTGCAAGGACTACGCTCCACAGAACGTATACGGTCAGACCAAGCTTGACGGTGAACTGGCAGTATCCGGCACTGTAGATAAATTCTTTATCGTACGTATTGCATGGGTATTCGGCAAAAACGGCAAAAACTTTATCCGTACCATGGTAAATCTGGGAAAAACCCATGACAAGCTTACCGTAGTCAGTGACCAGATCGGAACTCCGACCTACACCTACGACCTTGCACGTCTTCTGGTAGACATGGTCGAGACAGAGAAATACGGCTACTATCACGCAACCAACGAAGGCGGCTTCATCAGCTGGTATGATTTCACTAAAGAGATCTTCCGCCAGGCTGCTGCCCTCGGCCACAAGGAATACGAAAAAGTAGAGGTATCTCCTGTCACAACTGCAGAGTACGGCGTTTCCAAGGCTGTACGTCCATTCAACAGCCGCCTGGATAAATCCAAGCTTGTAAAAAACGGCTTTCAGCCACTTCCAACATGGCAGGATGCCCTGGAAAGATATCTGAAAGAGATCCTGTAAAAAAAAATCCATCGGTGATCGCCGGTGGATTTTTTTCGTTCTGTTTCTCATGAAAAAACAGCCGGTGGAAAGCTTTACGCTTCCCCGGCTGTTCTTATGCTAAAATTTAATAATTTTATCTTACTGCTGTGCAACAGTTCCGTCTGCTGCCTGGGCATCTGCTGTGCCATTCTGTGTGGCATCTGCAGTCTCACCCTGCGCTTCTGCTGTACTTCCCTCTGCAGCTGCCTGTGCATCATTATCCGTAGTTGCTGCCGCTGATGTTGCACTGTCTGCCTCCTCCTGGGAAACAGTCTCTCCGTCACGAACCTTCTTCATCATGGCCTCCGCCTTCTGAACGGTAGACTCATCCGGAATCATAACGTAAGCCTTCTGGCTCATAGAATACGGCTTCTGTGTGTCACCGGTACCATTTACACTGTAGCTTACGATGTTCCAGTCACCGCCGTTGTTCAACTGCTGCTGGAGCAGTCTGGCGATCTCCTCGTAGGAGATATTGGTCTCAAAGCATCCCTGGATGCTGGAAAGAACAGAAGAATAATTCTTCAGAAGCTCCGGTGAAAGAGCCTTGTTGATCACACCCTTGATCACTGCCATCTGGTTCTTGCCACGCTGACGGTCGCCCTCTTTAAAGGCATAACGCTCACGGCTGAATACCAGAGCCTGCTCACCGTTCAGGTAGTTCTCTCCCTGATTGAAGTGATATCCTGTCTCATTCTTGGAATCAAAGTCATAGTCAGAATAAACAGTAACTCCGCCAAGCGAATTGATCAGCTGCTCAAATCCCGCAAAGTTGATACGGAAATAATAGTTGATATCCTCATTATAAAGCATTCCCAGAGTATCCATACATACATTGATACCATAGATACCTGCATGTGTCAGCTTATCTCTCTGTCCGCCTGAAATAGAAAGCGGTACAAAATAATCACGAGGTGTGGAAACCAGAAGCACCTGTCTGGTAGCTGTATTTACCGTAGCAATGATATTGGAATCGCTTCGGCTCTTTGCAACAAGGCCGCTGCGGCTGTCGATACCACTGATAAAGATGGTATATACAGAACCGTCATTGGTACGCTCTTCAGCCTTCGCCTCTGTCTCCTGGGGCTCAATGGTCGTCTCCACCTTCTTCACGGTCAGCTCTTTGATCCTGGAAGAAATATCGGAATATCCATCCATCTCTTCAATAACACTTAAATATGCGCTGTTCAGCACGATCGCACCTGTCTGTCCGTTCAGAAGACCGTCAACCAGCTCTGTAAGTCCTGCATACTCCTGGACCTGCACAGTCTTGCCTGTCTCGGAATCCACTTCCTGGATAGCCTTGTCCGAATTGGCTCTGTCAAGATCTGTCAGCACACCATACACATAATCTGCTGTAGCCTCTATGGAATCTGCAGAATCATCTGCACGGACATAAATGCCGACCTCCGTAATCTCTGTGTTCACACCGGAGATCCCTGCCAGTGTGGAATGTGTCTTATAAACATACATACTTCCGAGAATGAATACTGCTGCAAAAACTGCTGCCAGGATCACTCCCACTACAAATCTTATCTTACCATCCGTACTCCATACAAGCGCCCCGACGATCACGATCAGGACCAGCATTACCAGTCCGATCACTGCAATGAACTTCGTCGGGATCACCTTCATATTCAGAAGCATGACCGCAAATACGATTGCTGTGATCAGAACCACAAGCGTCACGATCAGCCCTGGGATATGTTTCCCCATTTTTCTCATATGCAATCCTCCATTTTTGATGGTACAGAGAATATTACATATGGACACTCTCTGTACAGATTCAAATATCCTAATCATTTTACGCTTTTTTACTGATAAAAGCAAGAAATATCGTAAATCGCCAAATGCAAAAACAGTTCCGTGATATCATGATCCTTTTATGCTCTCACGATGTCACGGAACTGCCGCTAAAATGTTCCTTCTGTGAAATGGATCTCCTTATTCCACGGTAACACTCTTGGCAAGATTTCTCGGCTTATCCACATCCAGACCTTTATTTACACTGACATAGTAACCCAGAAGCTGCAGCGGGATCACTGCCAGAGAAGTTGCAAAATGCGGGTCTGTTTTCGGGATATAAACCGTAAAATCTGCAGTATCCTCGATATTATAGTTTCCAAACGTAGTAAGCCCCATCAGATACGCTCCACGGCTCCTGCACTCCACCATGTTGCTGACTGTTTTCTCATAAAGCTCCGGCTGTGTCAGGACACCGATCACAAGGGTGCCGTCCTCGATCAGGGAAATGGTGCCATGCTTCAGCTCGCCAGCCGCATACGCCTCAGAATGGATGTAGCTGATCTCCTTCATCTTAAGGCTGCCCTCAAGGCTGATGGCATAATCGATCCCTCTTCCGATAAAAAAGATATCCTTTGCATTGGCCTGCTTGGAGGCAAACCACTGAAGCCTTTCCTTATCCTCGATGATCCTGCCGATCTTGTCCGGAAGTGTCTTCAGTTCCTTAATGTAGGACTCACACTGCTCCTCTGAGATCTTTCCGCGGACCAGTGCCATCTGCAATGCCAGCACATAGGAAGCGATCAGCTGTGTACTGTACGCCTTGGTGGTAGCAACCGAGATCTCCGGTCCTGCAAGTGTGTAAAATACATGATCCGCCTCTCTTGCAATGGAAGAGCCCACCACATTGACAATAGCCAGCGTGCGGATCCCCTTCTCCTTACATTCCCGAAGCGCAGCCAGACTGTCCGCAGTCTCACCGGACTGACTGATGATCACTGCCAGGCCGGCAGGATCCAGAAGCGGCTTCCGGTAACGGAACTCCGAAGCAAGCTCCACACGCACCGGAAGACCTGCAAGATCCTCGATCACATACTGTGCAGCCATTCCCACATGGTAAGCAGAGCCGCAGGCCACGATATAAACCTGGCTGATGCTGCGGATCCTCTCATCATCCAGACCGATCTCTGTCAGATCCAGCTTGTCCTCCCGGATAACGGAATTCAGTGTATCTGCGACTGCCTTCGGCTGCTCATGGATCTCCTTCATCATGAAATGCTCAAAACCGGCTTTCTCCGCTGCCTCTGCATCCCACTCAATGATCTTAGGCTCCTTCTCGATCTCCTCACCATCCAGATTGTAAAAAGTGATCTCACCCGGTTTTACACATGCCAGCTCCAGATTTCCGATATAATAAACATTTCTTGTATACTTCAGGATCGCAGGAACATCCGATGCGATATAGGATTCTCCATTCTCCACACCCAGGATCATAGGGCTGTCTTTTCTCGCTACAAAGATCTCTTCCGGATAATCACGGAACATCATTACCAGCGCATAGGAACCACGGATACGCACCATGGCATGACGCACTGCCTCAACCGGAGATCCGCCGTATTTCTGGTAGTAATAATCCACCAGCTTCACAGCAACCTCCGTATCTGTGGAAGAATAAAAAGAATATCCCCTGCGGAGAAGCTTCTCCTTCAGCTCCTGGTAATTCTCGATAATACCGTTATGCACAGCTGCCACATTTCCGTTATCACTGACATGAGGATGGGCATTGACCTCTGATGGTTCTCCGTGAGTTGCCCAGCGGGTATGACCGATCCCGCACATACCCGGAACAGATTCACCTGCGTTTGTTTTCTCCAGAAGGACCTTCAGACGGCCCTTCGCCTTAATGATCTCAATATCCTTTTCCCCGTCACGCACTGCGATGCCGGCGGAATCATATCCTCTGTATTCTAGTTTGGAAAGCCCGTCCAGAAGGATGGGTGCTGCCTGATGCCTGCCTGTAAAACCTACAATTCCACACATGATTTTTTTCTCCTCTTATTGCATTTTTATATTCTTCTGACTGCTCCGTTCTTCAGACACCTGCGGTCTGCATCCAGGACATCACTCTGCCACATGCCCCTTCTTACGGACGATCTCAACCACCTGGTCCACATATTTTCTGCAAAGCTCCTCACTCTCTGCCTCTACCATAACACGAAGCAGAGGTTCTGTGCCGGATTCTCTCACCAGGATCCTTCCGGTGTCTCCAAGCGCCTCAGCCACACTCTCTACTGCTGCCTGCACATCCACATCTGCCTGCGCTGCTGCCTTGTCATGGACACGCACGTTCTCAAGAACCTGGGGATAGATCGCCAGATCAGCAGTAAGCTCACTGAGCTTTTTCTTCCTTGCCATTATAACTTCCATCATCTTCAGACTTGTAAGGATGCCATCCCCGGTAGATGCATACTTGGAAAAAATAATGTGCCCGGACTGCTCACCACCAATACGGCAGCCATTCTGCATCATATATTCATAAACATATTTATCCCCTACTGCAGTCTTCGCATACTCGATATCAAGAGCATCAAAAGCCTTGTAAAGGCCAAAATTGGACATTACCGTAGTCACAACCGTATTGGTGAGAAGCTTTCCGCGCTCCTTCATATAACGGCCGTACACATAAAGGATCGCATCCCCGCTAACCACATTTCCCTTCTCATCCACACAGAGACAGCGGTCCGCATCTCCGTCGTAGGCAAAGCCAACATCCAGTCCCTTCTCCACTACAAACTTCTGGAGACCCTCGATATGGGTGGAACCGGCATTGTTATTGATATTGGTACCATCCGGCTCAGCATTGATCACATAAGTCTTCGCTCCCAGCGCATCAAAAACCGCCTTTGCGATATTCCATGCACTTCCGTTGGCACAGTCCAGTCCAATCCGCATTCCCTTAAAGGAATATACTCCCAAGGAGATCAGATATCCTATGTAACGGTTCCGGCCTGCCGAATAATCCACCGTCCTGCCGATCTCACCGCCCTTTGTAAAAGGAATCTCATGCCATTTCTCTCCGAACAGCTGAAGACGGTCATCCAGATAATCCTCCACCAGAGCGATGATCTCCTCCTCCATCTTCTCACCCTGGCCGTTGATCAGCTTGATCCCGTTATCATAATAAGGATTATGGCTGGCAGAGATCATGATACCGCAGTCAAAGCCATCGGTACGGGCAACATAAGCCACAGACGGCGTTGTTGTCACGTGGAGAAGATAAGCATCCGCTCCGGACGCCACCAGTCCGCCAACCAGCGAATACTCAAACATATAGCTGGAACGTCGGGTATCCTTGCCGATCACGATCCTGGCCGCAGCCGTCTCCCCCGCTCTTCTGCGCAGCTCATTATAATACCATCCCAGAAAACGCCCGATCTTAAATGCATGATCTGCAGTTAACGAAACACCCGCTTCTCCACGGAAGCCATCTGTACCAAAATATTTTCCCATTTCTTGTTCTCCTTTGTGTGTTAATATTTATAACTTATCTTATATATTGATGTGTCATACAGATCGATCAGAATTGTTCTTATCTTTCTGTATGAACATCAATAATATTATCTATATTTCCAGCAGATTTACAGCCTCTGAACAGCCACTTTACATCGCTTCTTACAAAAAGCAACTCCATACGCCAGAATATTATTTCTTCCTTCATTACGTAACCGTTCATCGTACCGCTTTTCTCTGATCTGTGCCAGCGCTCTTTCACATGCATTTTGCAGTCCTGAAAAAGTCTGAGAATACTTCAGCTCGATAACGATCCCGGCATCCGGATCTTCCGGTTCTGCCAGAATATCTGCAAAACCATCTCCAGATTCCGCATTAGACTGAACAAGCCAGTTTGGATCACTACGCAAAAGCCCCAACAAAAGTCCATGATAAAAAATTTCTTTTTCTTCATTTCGTCCTTTTGTATCAAAAATACTGATCGTATTTCCCAGAATCTTTGTAAGGCGTTCCTCAATCTCACCTGCATTCCCTTCATTTATTGCTTTCAGCAGATTTTTCGTCGGCTCCGCCTCTTTCAGCACTGCGCGGTCAAACCATTCCTTTATCTGAAGCACATAAACTTCTCTTATCTCCCTGTTCGGAATGGTCAGACGATACACTCCCCGTTCGGTCTTCCCTGCCTGTGTAAGATATCCTGTAGTAAATAATACACTCCAGAGATTATCCAGACTGTTATCGATTTCATCATAGGTCAACTCCATACGAACCGTTTTCTCAATAGACTCACCTGCGATCAGACGCTCTATCTCATCTCTTGTAGTCTTATCTGCCCTGTCAATAAATCTCCTTACCAGTTCATTCCCACTGGTATTGATCCAGTAAGACAGCGGCTCCGCATCCGGATTCCCACGCAGACAATCTACATGATTGATCACATCCCATGGGCAGTACACATCCGTATTTCCAAAATGATATCCATCATACCATTCCTTTGTTTCGGAAAGATGATCCTCCATGCCATATGCTGTAAGCAATCTGCAGACCTCATCATCTGTGAAACCAAAATGCTCATCAAATCGATGATCCGTGATCGAAAGCACTTTGAAGTTATTAAGTCCTGTAAAAATACTCTCTTTAGACACGCGAAGACACCCTGTTAATACTGCAAAATACAGAGAATCGTTAGTCTTAAGTGCCTGTCCGAACACACCGCGTATCATGAGCACCATTTCTTTATAATATCCATGCTGAAAAGCCTTATCCAGAGGAACATCATATTCATCTATAAGAATGATCGTCTTCTGCCCATAATGCTTATGCAACAGCTGAGACAATATCTGCAACGCAGAAGAAAGAATATTTTCATCCATAGAATATCGGCCATTCTCCACAGAGATCAATGTACGATATATATCTTTATCCGTTTCTGTCAGTCTGTCACTCTCCAATAAAAACAGAAAACGACTGGCCTCTCTGCCTACCAGTTCTGTCAGCTGATAGCGTGCATTCTCAAAGGTAAGTCCATCAACATTCTTCAGTGATAAAAACACTACCGGAAATTTCCCCATATACTGTTCACACAGTTCTTGTTTCCGGGAAATATAAAGACCTTCAAACAGCGCTTCATCTGCCCCGATCTCGAAGAAACAACGAAGCATACTCATATTCAATGTTTTCCCAAAACGCCGAGGTCTTGTAAAAAGATTTACTTTCCCCCACTGATCGATCAGTTGTTCGATAAGCCTGGTCTTATCTACATAATAAAAATCCGCCTGACGAATTTCCTGAAAATTCTCAATTCCCACCGGTAGCTTCGGTCTCTTCATATTCCGCGTTCCACTCCCTTTCAATGCGAAAAATCACATACAAATATGCCAATTGCCACGTGATTCGTGCTTTCAGAGTAGCACAATACGCTCTTTTTGTCTATTGATTTATTTCGACTCCGTTCGACAAACATATCCGCTTTACCTGCGCAGTTCTGAAGCTTTTTCACAAAATCCTCTTTCCAAAAGCAATAAACTATGTTACCCCGAAAATGGATCAGATGATAAAATAACTCTGATCACATAGCAAGATCGAAGGTGGTGAAACCTATGGGTACAAAGGATACCATCACCAAAGATTACATGGCTGACAACCGCGTTTTTACGGATGTGTTCAACCATATGCTGTACAAAGGAAAAAACATCATAGACTCTGACACTCTTCATCCACTGGATACCACAGCTATCGCTGTCCCCTACGGATCCGGCACTTCAGAAGTTCCTGTCCAGAAATTCCGGGACGAATTCAAATCTCTTAATGTTATGCATGATGATTCAAGAATTTATCTTCTCCTGAGGATTGAGAACCAGTCGGAACAACACTATGTAACGCAAGTGCAAAGCAATTGCGTTCATGAGCATGTAGCAAAGCGGAATGCGAACGTCCGCTTTTTCGCCGGTCAAGAACATGATCTATGATGCATTAGAATACGCAGGGCAGGTGGAAAATTCCGCCAGATCACACAGAGAAGCAAAGCAATGGCCCTCCACATCCGGAGAATATCTCACCGGCTTCTACAAGGATGACCGGCTGATTCCGGTCATCACCGTAGTCGTATACTTCGGCTCCGATACCTGGAAAGCTCCCAGAAGCCTCCACGAAATGCTCTCTGTCCAGGATCCCGAGATTCTTTCTCTGGTCCCGGATTACCGGATCAATCTCTTCTCACCTGCCGAGATAAAGGATGAAGAACTTGACAAACTCGAGAGCAATCTCAAAGAAGTCATGCTCTTCATTAAATACTCCAAAGATAAACGGAAACTTCAGGAGCTCACATCACAGAACCCCGGTTTCCGGTCACTCGAACTCAAAGCAGCCCGGGTCATTGACTCCATAACCGGTATCCATTTACGTTTCACAGAAACAGAAAGGAGCGTTAATATGTGTCAAGCTGTTCAGGAAATGTGCGATGATGCACGTGCCGAAGGTCTATCTCAAGGTCTTCAGGAACATGCTTTACTTACTGCACAGCGCATGCTGCAGGATTCTAGGTTCTCTCCTGAGGATATCTCCAGATTTTCAGGACTTCCACTTGCGGATGTTCTGAAATTGCGGGAGAAATGATAATTTGAGAAAATGCTCAGGAAGCGTGAGGCGAGTGTGTGAAACTTTTTCTGTAAATAGCTAATAACAGCAAGGTCTTCTATGGTAAAATATAAATCATAGGAGGCCT